>JANQFM010000980.1 GCA_028277865.1 Acidobacteriota bacterium | reverse complement strand
GGGTCGTGTTGGTCGATTCGATCCTGACGCGAGCAGGGCTGATGCCGAAAGTGCGTGCCACTACTGAGGCGATGTTGGTGTTCAGTCCCTGCCCCATCTCCACTCCGCCTGTAGAGACGCTCACGCTGCCGTCGGTGTAGACGTGCACCAGTGCGCCGGCCTGGTTTTTGGGAATGGCCGTAAAGGAAATGCCAAAGCAGACCGGCATCAATGCCAGGCCTTTTTTAATTGGGGAACGCTCGGCGTTGCAGGCATCGATCTTCTGCCGCCACTGCATGAGGCCGAAGGCTGCAACTGCCTCGTCCCAGCAGGTTCGGGCACTGCACTTGCGGGCCTTTTGCCCGTAAGGGAACGGATCGCCGTCCTGCAGCAGGTTGCGGCGCTGGATCTTCTCGCGGGGCATCCCCATGACCTCGGCGGCCTGGGCGATGGCGCTTTCGATGACAAACATGCCCTGCGGGCCTCCAAAGCCTCGAAAAGCGGTGCTGGGAGGCAAGTTGGTCCGGCAGCAGGCGGCGAAAACCCTCACGTTGGGAATGAAGTAGCTGTTGGTGCTGTGAAACAGGGTCCGCTCCAAAATGGCCGGGGAAAGATCGGCGGCGGCGCCGGAATTCTGATAGTGCCGGGCCTCGAAGGCCAGAATGCGGCCTTTGCGGTCCAGCCCGATCTTGAAGTCTGAGGAGTAGGGATGGCGCTTGCCGGTCATAGCCATGTCTTCGGCCCGCCGCAAAACGATCTCCACCGGGCGACCCGTGTGCCAGGCACCCAGGGCCGCCATGCAGGCCCAGACGGTGGCCTGATCCTCCTTGCCCCCGAACCCGCCTCCCACACGCCGGACGTCCACTTCGATGCGGTGCAGTGAAATTCCCAGGATGCGGGCAGCCCCCCGTTGGACGGCGTAAGGCCCTTGCGTTGATGAGTAGATCCGCAATGCCTTCCCCTCAGAAGGGACGGCGCGGGCGCGTTGGGTTTCCAGGTAGACGTGCTCCTGGCCGCCCACCTCGCAGCGCCCTTCTGTCACTACATCACAGGACTCCCAGGCTGAACCCACATCGCCCAGGTTAAAGGTGCGGGGGGTGCCGATGATGCGGCCCTTCCCGAAGGCCTCCCGGGGCTCAAGGACGGGCTGCCCCTCTTCGATGTCGACTTCGATTCGGGCCAATGCGCGCCGCGCCAGTTCGGGGGTCTCGGCCACCACCAGGGCGATCGGCTGGCCCACGAAGGAAACCTCGTCCTCAGCCAGCAAGGCCTCGTCTTGAATGATGGGGCCGATCTGGTTTTCGCCCGGGATGTCTCGGGCCGTCAGCACGGCCGCCACCCCTTCGGACTGGCAGGCCTTCGAGCAGTCCAAGCCTCGGATGCGCCCGCAGGCGACCGGGGAAGCAAAGACGGCGGCGTGCAGCAGCCCTTCAGGCTGAGCAACATCGTCCACATATTCGGACTCGCCCCGCACATGCAACCTTGAATCAACCTGCTGCATAGAAGGCCTCCACCGGGAGCTTCTCTGGAAAGAGAGAATGAAACCGGCCGATCAACAGCTGCCTGAACAGCAGCCGCTTGTATTCGGCGCTTCCTCGGATGTCGCTGATGGGACAGATCTCGGACTGAGCAACTGAGACAGCCTCCTCCAAAATGGCGGGTCGCAGCGGCTTGCCGTCCAGGAAGCTGCAGGTGGCACTGAGGTAAAACGGAATCGGCGCAACCCCTCCGGCAGCCAACCCGACTTGCTCGATCACACCGGATCTGCAACGCAGGCGAAGGCCCAGGTTGACGCTGGCGATGTCCAGGCAG
>JANQFM010000388.1 GCA_028277865.1 Acidobacteriota bacterium | reverse complement strand
CTTTCCATTCTGGCAGGCGCTGCGTTTCGCCGCCCCGGGACTGATGGCGGGCAACGTGGCCTTGCTTAAGCATGCCCCCAACACTCCTGGATGCGCCCTGGCTTTGGAGAAGCTCTTTGCCCAGGCCGAGTTTCCTCCAGGGGTGTTCCAAAATGTCTTTTTGAGCTACGACCAAGCGGCTCGAGCCATCGGCGATCCCCGCCTGCGAGGGGTGACCCTGACCGGCAGCACCCGAGCCGGACGCCAAGTGGCGGCGACAGCCGGACGTCACCTCAAGAGCATGGTGCTGGAGCTGGGCGGCAGCGATCCTTTCATCGTCTTCGAGGACGCCGATCTGAAGGAAGCGGTTGAGGTGGGCGTCACAGCCCGATGCCTCAACAGCGGTCAGAGCTGCATCGCCGCCAAGCGCTTTGTAGTGCAGGAATCGGTTCACGAGCCTTTCACCGAGTCATTTGTCGAAGCCATGCAGTCGCGCCGCGTGGGCGATCCACGCGACCGCCAGACCCAGATCGGACCCCTGGCGCGGGCTGACCTGCGCAACAACCTGGATCGTCAAGTCCAAGAAAGCCTGTCAGCCGGGGCGAAGCGACTGTGCGGCGGCAGCAGGCCGGAAGGCAAGGGCTATTTTTATCCGCCCACCGTTCTGGAAGCGCCGCCCCAGGGCTCCCCTGCCAATCAGGAGGAGCTATTCGGGCCGGTTGCGGTGATTCAGGCCTTTCGCGACGAGGAACAGGCACTGCGAATCGCCAATTCGACCGAATATGGATTGGGCGCCAGCCTTTGGACCGGCAGTGCGGAGCGGGCGGAAAGATTGATCCCCGAGATCGAGGCGGGATCGGTTTTCGTCAACGGGATGGTCAAATCCGACCCTCGGCTGCCTTTCGGGGGCGTCAAGAACTCGGGCTTCGGGCGGGAGCTTTCCAGGGAAGGCATCTTGGAGTTCGTCAACGCCAAGACGGTCTGGTCGGGGATGGAACTGGGAAGCTGAGATTTCACGCAGAGGCGCAGAGGCGCAGAGGAGAGGCGGAAGAGAGGAGAGGGCGAGTGGGACGGGATGCGGTTTTGATGTTGGAGGATGGGAGGGCTTTTCGGGGCCAAGGGTTCGGCGCCGACTGCCAGGGCTTGGGCGAGGTGGTCTTCAATACTTCGATGACCGGCTATCAGGAGGTGCTGACCGATCCCTCCTACGCCGGGCAGATCGTGGTCATGACCCATCCCCAGATCGGCAACTACGGCACCAACTGCGAAGACCAGGAGTCGAAAGGCATCTTCCTGACAGGGTTCGTGGTACGCGAGTGCAGCCCCATGTTCAGCAACTGGAGGGGGCAGCAGACATTGCACGATTACCTGAACGATCGCGGCATCGCAGGCTTGGCGGGGATCGATACGCGGTCGCTGGTCCGCCACATCCGACGCAAAGGGGCCATGCGCGGGATCTTGGCGGCGGGCAGCGAGGCGCCGGAGTCACTGCGGCAAAAGGCTCTCAGCCACCCTTCCATGACGGGCAGCGACTATGTGAAGAAAGTGACCGTCGGCCAACGCTACGCTTTCGACAGCGGCAGGGAGGACCATCGCTTCCACGTGGTGGCCTACGACTATGGGATCAAGACCAACATCCTGCGTTCGCTGGCCGCCCGCGGCTGCCGGACGACGGTGCTGCCGGCGTCCACCCCGGCGGAGGAGGCCTTGGCTCTGCAGCCGGACGGCATTTTCCTTTCCAACGGCCCCGGCGACCCCGAGCCGGTGGACTACGCCGTTTCCAACGTGAGCCGGCTGTTGGGGAAAAAGCCCATTTTCGGCATCTGCCTGGGGCATCAGATTCTCGGCCTGGCTTTGGGAGCGCGTACCTACAAGCTGAAGTTCGGCCACCGAGGCGGCAACCAGCCGGTGCAAAACCTGCTCACCCGCAAGGTTGAAATCACGTCTCACAACCACGGGTTCGCCGTGGACGCCGATTCGTTGCCCGATTCAGCCGTCCAGCTGACTCATGTCAATTTGAACGATCAAACGGTGGAAGGCTTAAGGCATCGATCCGAGCCTCTCTTTTCCGTGCAATACCATCCTGAAGCTTCGCCCGGCCCCCACGATTCTCTCTATCTTTTTGACGAGTTCGTGCGCTTGATGGAAGGGGAGACTGGATGGAGCACGTGAGGGGGGGATTGAACCGCAGAGGGCGCAGAGGGGGGACGCAGAGGACGGAGAGAAGATCTCTGCGCTCTCTGCGTCTTCTCTCTGCGCCCTCTGCGGTTAATTTCCTGAGACTCCCATGCCCAAACGCGACGACCTCAACAAGATCCTGATCGTGGGCTCCGGCCCCATCATCATCGGACAGGCCTGCGAGTTCGACTACTCGGGTGCACAGGCCTGCAAGGCATTGCTTTCGGACGGCTTTCAGGTGGTGCTGGTCAACTCAAATCCGGCCACCATCATGACCGATCCCGAATTGGCCACCCGCACCTACATCGAACCCCTCAGCGCCGAATACGCCGCCGAGATCATCCGCCGTGAACGCCCTGATGCCCTGCTGCCCACCGTGGGCGGGCAGACAGGGCTCAACCTGGCCGTGGAACTGGCCGAAAACGGCGTGCTCGACGAGTACGGCGTGGAGATGATCGGCGCCAACCTCAACGCCATCAGGGTGGCTGAGGACCGTCGCCATTTTCGGGCCGCCATCGAAGAGATCGGGCTGGAAGTGCCCCGTTCCGGTTTCGCCAACAGCCTCAAGGAGGCCCAGGCCATCGCCCGCCAAGTCGGATTGCCCGCCGTGGTGCGCCCCTCCTACACCTTGGGCGGCAGCGGCAGCGGACTGGCCTTCAACAGCGAAGAGTTCGTCGAGATTGTATCCCGCGGCCTTCAGCTTTCCCCCATCCACGAAGTGCTGATCGAAGAATCGATCCTGGGCTGGAAGGAATTCGAACTGGAGGTGATGCGCGATCTCAACGACAACGTGGTCATCATCTGCTCCATCGAAAACCTCGACCCCATGGGCGTGCACACCGGCGATTCCATCACCGTGGCGCCGGTTCAGACGCTCACCGACCGCGAATACCAGCAAATGCGGGACGACTCCATCCGCATCATTCGACGGGTGGGCGTCGAGACAGGGGGATCCAACATCCAGTTTGCAGTGGATCCTGAGTCGGGGCGCATGGTGGTCATCGAAATGAATCCCCGCGTCAGCCGCAGTTCGGCCTTGGCTTCCAAGGCCACCGGATTCCCCATCGCCAAGATTGCCGCCAAGCTGGCCGTGGGCTACACGCTGGACGAGATCCCCAACGACATCACGCTGAAAACTCCCGCCTGCTTCGAGCCCACCCTGGACTACGTGGTGGTCAAGATCCCCCGCTGGAACTTCGAGAAATTCAAAGGCGCAGACAACACTTTGGGCACCCAGATGAAGTCGGTCGGCGAGGCCATGTCGATCGGGCGCACCTTCCGCGAAGCACTTCTCAAGGGTCTGCGCTCCCTGGAGACGGGCAACACCTTGGCTGTGGAAAACCTCGACCCGGAGCGGATCCGCGAGCACCTGGTGCGCCCCACTCCGTCCCGGCTGCCTTACCTGCGCTTGGCTCTCAGCCAAGGCTGGGGCGTGGACCAGATCCACGAATTGACACGTATCGACCGCTGGTTTTTGACTCAGATGCAAGCCAGCATGCAACTGGATGAGCAACTGCGCCAGGAGCAGCTAAAGGGCATGGATCCCGAACGCCTTCGCTTGGCCAAGCGGGAAGGGCAATCCGATCAGCGCCTGGCCCAGTTGCTGAGCCAGGACGGGGACGGCAACCTGGACGAGGTCTCTCTTTGGAAGCACCGCCGAAAAGAGGGGCTGGTGCCGGTCTTCAAACGGGTCGACACCTGCGCGGCCGAATTCGAGTCTTACACGCCTTACCTCTATTCCACCTATGAGCAGGAAGACGAGGCCGAACCGAGCGACAAACGCAAAATCATCATTTTAGGAAGCGGCCCCAACCGCATCGGCCAGGGAATCGAGTTTGACTACTGCTGCTGCCATGCTGCCTTTGCGCTCAAGGAGGAGGGATTCGAGACCATCATGGTCAACTGCAATCCCGAAACCGTCTCCACCGACTACGACACTTCGGACCGGCTTTACTTCGAACCCCTCACCTTTGAGGACGTCATGGCCATTGTCGAGCGGGAAAAGCCTCAAGGAGTCATCGTCCAGTTCGGCGGCCAGACGCCTTTGACGCTTTCCGGAAAGCTGTTCGAGGCGGGCGTCCCAATCCTGGGCACCTCGCCCGAGTCCATCGACCTGGCTGAAGACCGGGAGCGCTTCGGCAACCTTTTGCGCCGACTCGAGATACCCCAACCCGAAAACGGAACCGCCCTTTCCTGGGACGAAGCGCGACTCATCGCCTCCGAGATCGGCTACCCGGTGGTGGTGCGGCCCTCCTACGTTCTGGGCGGAAGGGCCATGGCCATCATTTACGACGAGCCTTCGCTGCAAAGCTACTTCCAATCGGCCGTGGACGTTTCCGAGCAACGCCCGGTGCTCATAGACCGATTCCTGGAGGAAGCTCAGGAATACGACGTGGACGCGATTTCCGACGGGCAACAGGTGATCATCGGCGGCATTTTGGAGCACATCGAGGAAGCCGGCATCCATTCCGGCGACAGCACCATGGTCTTGCCTCCCGTGGAGGTTAAGGAGCGTCACCTGGAGACCATCCGCCGCCACACCCGCCGGATGGGCCTGGCCTTGAAGGTGGTGGGTTTGATGAACGTCCAGTACGCCATCGCCGACGACAAGGTCTATGTCCTCGAGGTCAACCCCCGCGCCAGCCGCACGGTTCCCTTTGTGAGCAAGGCCAGCGGCATCCCTCTGGCCAAGATCGCCGCCCGGCTCATGGTGGGCCGCAAGCTGGAGGAGACCGGCCTGACAGAAGATCTGCAAGTCGATAGCTGTTTCGTCAAGGCGCCTGTTTTCCCCTTCAACAAGTTTCCGGGTGTGGACAGCAGCTTGGGACCGGAGATGAAATCGACTGGAGAGGTGATGGGCGTCGCCGGCACTTTCGGCGAAGCCTACGCCAAGGCCCAGGCCGGCGCGGGAGTCCACTTGCCCAAGTCCGGAACCGTCTTCATCAGCGTCAACGACCGCGACAAGCGCCGCGCGGGCCGCCTGGCCAAGGGGTTCATTGAATTGGGATTCCAGATTGTGGCCACGCGAGGGACGAGCCAGGAGATCGACCGTGCCGGACTTTCCTGCCAGCAGGTCTACAAAGTCAACGAGGGGCGTCCCAACGTGGTGGATTGGATCAAGAGCGACAAGATCGACTTGGTGGTCAACACGCCATTGGGACGCGAGTCGTTTTATGACGAAAAAGCCATCCAGAACGCCTCGATCCAGCATGGGCTTCCCAGCCTCACCACCATGGAAGCGGGATTTGCCGCCGTCAGCGCGATTCAGGCGCTGCAAAGGGGGCGGGTAAGCGTCCGCAGCTTGCAGGAGCATCACGGATAAGCCCATTGACAAGTCGCCCATACCCCAAAGACATGTGCATGCAGTTCGGTAAGCCTGACTGGAGTCTGGGATATGCGCCACATTCTACTCAAGTTTGCATTGACCCTTCTTGTCCCTGAAGGGGAACGGATTCGCCAGGCAAGCCTTGGACGAGTCCGCCTTACAAGATTGACTTGGTAAAGAGATACGATGCGAAAAGTGGAAATCCGTGAATGGCACTCACATTCCCCAGACACGGATCTTCTTGCCCTGATGTTCCCTCGTTTCCTGGAAGATCCGCTCCTTCCAAAGCTTGCCTT
>JANQFM010000958.1 GCA_028277865.1 Acidobacteriota bacterium | reverse complement strand
GGAACTGCCGTTCCGTCGCTGATCGAAGAGCGGTATACCGGCAGGTACGTGACGTTCTGTTGGGAGGGGGCGGGCTGCGGCCCGCTTCCTACCAGATTTTGTCGGCGGCGGCGCTGGCAGGGCAAACACCGTCCCACCGAGGCAGGCTCGGATGGTGGCGTTTTCTTTTTTCCGATTCCGTCTGGTCTGCCAATCACGGCCCGACCGGGGCAAGCCCGGCACGTGGCCTCCATCCTTGCAGTGCCAAACCTCTTAAGTGAACGGTATTGGGCCCAACTTGGGCAAAACCTCTCTCATCTTACCTCATGGTCGCCTCGGCACAGTACGATTGACCTCTTGATCCCTGGCAAATCTACAAATATCATTGAAGTTGATAAATTACAACCAAGGAGGAGCCGATGAATCGAATCGTCTTTCTGATCGGGTTTTTGGCAGCCTTCAATTGCCTTTGCTTTGCTTCGGGCGAGACAGCCGCTGCTGAACCGGTTGTGTCTTGCACGGCAGCCGAGCCGGCGCTTCCATACTCACAGCAAGCAGAGACTCTCCCCCTGGTCTTGCCTGCCGGATTGGCGACTCCGGTCTCTTCCGGAACCCCTGAATGTCCGGATACCCAGACCTGCGGCGGCGGCAGTAACACCTGCAACCAGGACTACTTTCCCTGCCAAGCCAACGGAGCTGTTACGGAAACGGAAACGGGCAGCTCAGAATGTACTCGCGGCGGCCGGACGCATGTCTGCCTTTTCGGCACCATCCATATTAAGGAGCAAGTCTGCGGACATTGCCCCTGCTGCAGTTGGCAGCCCTTCGGCTGTCCCTGCCCATCCGATCCTGCTGACTGCGGAACGGCGATCACCACCGTCTGCAAGTAGGACTGAGTGCGAATGCGGCTTCCCGTCGTCCCTTTGGAGACTTATACTGGCCCGCGTGAATCAGACCGTCTGCATCATCGGAGTGCCGATGGATTTGGGTCAATCGCGGCGGGGAGTTGACATGGGGCCCAGTGCCATCCGCTACGCCGGCCTGGATAACCGTCTGCGCCAGTTGGGTTGCACTGTGCGGGATTGCGGAAACGTGGAAATCCCTGTGCGCGATACCCTGCCTGAAGAAGGGGGCATCCGGTTTCTGCCGGCTGTCGTGCAGGCCTGTGTGGCCGTTTACGAGGCCGGGGAATCCGCCCTGCAAAGGGGCGACTTGCCTCTCTACCTGGGAGGCGACCATTCCATCGCCTTGGGCACCGTCTCGGCCTCCACGCTCCACGGGCAATGCGGCCTGCTCTGGATCGACGCCCACAGCGATTTCAATACCCCGGAAACCTCCCCCAGCGGCAATCTTCACGGCATGCCCTTGGCCGCCCTGACCGGACGTGGCGCTGCGGAGATGGTCGATCTGGTACGTCCGGGGCGCAAGCTGGACGACCGGGACATCATGATCATCGGGGCGCGCAGCCTCGATTCCCAGGAGCGGGAAACGCTGCGCAGCAGCGATGTGGGCGTTTACACCATGCGGGAAATCGACGAGCGGGGGATCGCCCAGGTGGCCCGTGAGGCATTGGAGCGCCTGAACCACTGCGAGAGAATTCACCTCAGCCTGGACATGGACTGCCTGGATCCGGCCGAGGCGCCCGGCGTCGGAACACCCGTACCGGGCGGAATCACCTACCGCGAAGCCCACCTGCTGATGGAAATAATCGCCGAATCGGAAAAACTTTTTTCCCTCGACGTGGTGGAAGTCAATCCGATCCTGGACAACCGCAACCGCACTGCCCAACTTTCCATCGAACTGGTCGCCTCAGCCATGGGGAAGTCAATTCTTTAGGCGGATGGCAGCAGTCCAAGGTCCAAGGTCCAAAGTCCAAGGTCCAAGGTTCAAGGTTCAAGGTTAGGAAAGGGTCAGGCTCTTGTAGCATTCTTTATACGGACTTTGACTTTGGACCCTTTACTGACAATTGAGAACTGACAAACGCCCCCCATGCCCACCTACGCCGTCGGAGACATTCAAGGCTGCTACCGAACGCTGCGGCGCCTGGTGAAGCGGATCGGCTTGCGTCCCCAGGAGGACCGGCTTTGGCTGGTGGGGGATCTTGTCAACAAGGGAACCGGTTCGCTAGAGACTCTGCGATGGATTCGGGAGATGGGGGATAGGGTGGTTGCCGTACTCGGGAACCACGACCTGCACCTGCTGGGCGTTGCCGACGGGACGCGCAATAAGAAGGCCCGAGATACTCTGGATGCCATCTTGGCAGCTCCTGATCGCCAGGAGTTGCTGAACTGGCTGCGCAATCGCCCTTTGCTCCATCGCCGAGGCGCCCACGTCCTGGTTCACGCCGGGGTTTTGCCCTGTTGGTCGATCGAAGAGGCTGAACAAATGGCTGCAGAGGCAGAGGAGGCTTTGCGCGGCCCCACCTACCCCGAGATCCTTGCAGCACTCAGCCAGCCGCCCCCCGATCGCTGGAATCAAGGGCTGAAGGGCGTCCCTCGGATCATGGCCATCCTGGCTGCCTTCACCCGTTTGCGCACCTGCTCGCCCAGCGTACGAATGCGGCTGGGATTCACCGGCCCGCCCGATCAAGCCCCCCAGGGCCATATTCCCTGGTTCCGCTTCCAGCCGCGCCCATCAGCCGGAACGCAGATCTACTTCGGCCACTGGTCAGCCCTGGGCTTGCATCGGGAAAATGGGGTTTGGGCCCTGGACACCGGTTGCGTGTGGGGAGGCTCCCTGACCGCTGTGCGTCTGGAAGATGGAAAACTCTTCCAAGAGCCCTGCCATCCCGCAGACCGCCCGAGGAAATAGGGACAGTTCGCAGTTCGCGGTTCGCAGTTCGCGGTTCAGAAAGGGATTCTGCCAGCTAAGAAAGCCGATTCCGCTTCTGAAGACCTTGGACTTTGGACGTTGGACGTTGGACTTCCCCGGCTGCCAACTGCCTACTCTTTCGGCTTTTCGATTCTCCCGCAGGTCAGCATCGACTGGCCATGGTAGGGATTGGCGATTTCACCGTCTTTTTGCAGCCAGCGGGCGCGCACCATGGGGCAGTAGGCCACCACGATG
>JANQFM010000952.1 GCA_028277865.1 Acidobacteriota bacterium | reverse complement strand
TGAAGATGAGCAGTTCGTTCTTCCGCTCGTCGGTGACGTAGGCGTGGCTTTGGTCGGGGGAGAGCAGGACGTGCTGAGGCGTCTTGCCCGCCTTGACGCTGCTCAATCGCTGAAATTGCGGCGAGTAAAGGCTTAGGGCGCTGTCGCCCGTCTCCACCACCAAGATGCGCCCCGATCGGTCCACTGCCAGAGAGAAAGGCCGGTTGCCCACCGGTGCCCGGCGCAGCTCGCGCAAGTCCAGCGCATCGACGATGGAAAGGTCGTTGGTGCCGGCATTGCTGACGTACAGGGTTTCGCCATCAGGCGAGAAAGCCATCCCGTTGGGACCCAGCCCTACAGGGAATTGCTTGACGATGCGGCGTGTGTTGGCGTTGATGACATAGATGTCGTTGGATCCGGCGCAAGCTACGAAGAGCTGGTCCCCCAGGGGTGAAACAGCTGCCACCAGAGGGCGGATCCCGATTTCGACATTGCCCAGAATGCGGTGGGAAGAGGTGTCGATAAAGTCCACCCGCCCGATCTTGCCCCGCCCGTAGTTGGTGACGAAGGCCAGCATCCCGCCCGGCGAGAGGACGATGTTGGAAGGCACGCCTCCCACCTTGATGTCATCCAGAATCTTGAAGGTCCCCGAATCGAGCACCTTGACCAAGCCGTTGCGCTTGTTGGTGACAAAGATCTTGCTGCCGTCCGGAGTGACCGCCACGCCCAGAGGGGAGATTCCTGCAAAGTAGTTTCCATCCACCTTCCTGGTGGCCGTGTTGTAGACGCAGACCTCATCCGTTGCATAGCAGCTGATGAAGAGTCGCTGGCCGTCGGGGGCGAGGGCGCTGAATAGGGGGCCCTTCTTGACTTTCACCTTTCCAGCAGGAGTGATTCCTGCCCAGGCGGACTGGAGGGTGGCGAGCAAGATGATTGCAGCAAGAGTTCGCTTCATGTCGTTTCCTCCTGGGGCGGATGGGACTTCAGGCGGGTACCGCCAGACGTTGACGATGAGCCAGAAGGGTGTTCTTCATGAGGTGGGCGATGGTGAGCGGCCCCACTCCGCCGGGTACGGGAGTCACCGCCGAGGCGACTCCGTAAGGATCGCGCGGATGCACGTCGCCCACCAAGGCAGCTCCCTTCTTGTCGAATCGGGCCACCCGGGGCGAGTCCTCGCCGAACAGTTCGACCACCTTCTCCCGATCGGTCAGCCGATTGATTCCCACGTCGATGACCACTGCACCTTCCTTGATGTAATCGCGGGTGATCAAGGCCGGCCATCCCACGGCAGCGACGAGCAGGTCGGCCCGGCGGCAGACGGCGGGCAGGTCGCGGGTCCGAGAGTGGCAGATGGTCACGCTGGCGTGCTGATGCAGGAGCAGAAACGCCATCGGCTTGCCCACGATGTCGCTGCGGCCGACCACTACGGCTTCGGCGCCTTTGAGGGGTACGTTTTCGCGCCGCAGCATCTCCATGATACCCATGGGAGTACAGGGTGCCAGGGTGAAGTCCCCCTGGCAGAGCCGACCCACGTTGACGGGATGAAAGCCGTCCACGTCCTTGGCCGGGTCGACCGCTTCCAGCACCCTTTTCTCGTCCACCACCTTGGGCAAGGGCAGCTGCACCAGAATGGCGTCCACCGAATCGTCCCGATTCAGCTTGCCGATCAGTGCGAGCAGCTCTTCCGTGCTGGTTTCAGCGGGGAGGTTGAGGGTTTGGGAGCGGATCCCCAATTCCTGGCTGGCGCGGGCCTTGCTGGAGACGTAAAGCTTGGAAGCCGGGTCGTCTCCTACCAATACTGCAGTCAGTCCGGGCGACAAGCCATCCCTTTGAATTTCAGCCGCCACTTCTTCCCGGATCTGCCTGCCGATCTCTTTTCCGTCCAGTATTCGTGTTTCCATAATGACGAGCATTGATGGTAACACGAAG
>JANQFM010000482.1 GCA_028277865.1 Acidobacteriota bacterium | reverse complement strand
TAGAAATGATCGTAGCGAGAAAGTGGGGAATCGAGGCCAGATTTCCTCGATTTTGAGGCTCATAGTCGTTCTATTTGCCGAAAAATCGGGGGAATATGGGTCGATTCTACCGCTTTCGCAGCAGATCAATTTTCTGCCGCGCAGACTCCTAGCGGCGTAGCGAGGCAGCGCCTCGGACGCAGGGGAGCCACAGGGTCGCTGAGGGCACAGTGGCTTTTGTGTTCTTTGTGCCTCTTGCAGCTACGCCCCTTCGCGGCGCAATTGGGCCAGAAAGGTCACTGCCGCATGGCTGGCAGATGCGGTCTCTTCCAGGTAGGCCACCACCTGGCGTCCCCAGGAGGCTAGTGCGCCGTTGTCCTCCAATTCGACCGCCGTCACCAGTTTGTCGCGCCACCAGTATTCCAGCAGGTGCAGTGCTGGATTGCGCCATAACCCGAAGTCCGGATGACCGGAGCAGGGGCGTTCCAGCAACCGAACCTCGCCGAGAGGCGCCAATTGGGCCTGAAACTGCAAAGCCTGCCCCTCTTCCGGAACGCGGGCACGATCGAAGTAACGCAGCCGGTAGAGCCCCTCCAGCCGTACCATCCCGTCATAGAAGCCAATTCGGAAGTCTTTCTGCTCTCCATTTTCGCGCACAGCCTCATCCAGTTGGCAGAAAAGAGGCGTCCCTGTACGCCCCTCCAAGGTCAAGGAGCTGTCCAGCTTGTGCAGATGAATTCGATTGCCGCCTTGCCTGGCTTCAAAATCGAAATCGTCCAATCGATAGTCCAATTGCCCTGGAAGCAGGATCCAGTCTGGACTGGATTGATCTGCGCACCTATGGCCGTCGTGCATGTGGGCTGCGGTTGAAAAACCGACACCTTGGCTGACCAAATTCATTTCCTGCATGACTTCTCCTCATGCCTGCGTACAATGCTGCTCAAGCCAATTCTTCTGGCGTATAGTTGCGCATTAAAAATTATTTTAAGCAAAAAAAGATGCGTTTTCGTCATACATGATTCATTTCGGCTGCAGGCTATTTTTCATGAGGGGCAGGCGGACGCATTTTCCGTCGGCAACCTGCCGGGAGGGCTGTGCTTCTGAGCAAGCTGCTGACTTCATCTCTCGTCAATCCAAGCCCTTCTGTTTAGCCCGGATTTCTCTTGGGTTGCCAACCGCCGTGCCGGGTTTCGGCCCCGGATTTCAAGACTGCGTGCACCTCACGGGCCAGCGTATCGCGCAGCAGGCGGGCTTCCAGGCAAAACTCCTTGAGCTTGCCTTCCATTTCGTCGCGGGACTCGAATTCGAAAAAGAGCCGGTGCATGGTGTCGTTGCGACGCCGGTTGAGCTGTCGCAAGCTTTCGGAAAAGGCGTTTTCGGGATAGACCAAGTCCAGGTGGAGCGTGAGGCGCAGGAAGCTCTGCTCCCGGTCGGCCGCCTCAGTCAGAGCCAAATCCGAAATGCCTCTTCGCTGCCCGTAGGTCTTGATAACGATTCGCAACAGGGTTTCAATGGCCTGGAAGAGGATCAGCGCCGATTGGATGTAGTGGCCCTTGTCGAAGGCTTCACGCGAGGCCTTCTCGATATCGCCCAGCAGGGTTTCCTTAGATTCACGGCCCGGCTTCTTCGGCTCCAGGATCTTCAGTCCCGATCCGTCGGCTTCTTCCTTGCTCAGGTAGCGCTGCACCTTCTGGAACGAGACAGGCCCGTTGACTAAGACGCAATGCAGCACAAAGTCGCGGCTGAAGCCTTCCTCCAGAGCTTTGAGGGCAGTGTCGAGAATGAGCGACTTGGAGGACTCCCGCACCCGTCCGGTCAGCCAATTGAGGACCAATTGGCGCTTGACGCCCATCCTCTCGGCCAGATCATCGGCCGACAGATCCAAAAGGCGGCAAAGCTTGCTGACTTCTTCCTTCATGCCTCCAGCCAGCCTCTGGGTGAGGATTTCGAAACAGATGGGAATGTTAACACGGCTCCGGCATCCGCAGCCCTCGAAGATCTCTGGACTGAGGGCGTCCGGAAGAGTATGGCCTTTCTTCTCGAAAAGCCTCCGGAGCCTTCGGCGCTGATGGCCAAAGACCGCCCCGGAGCATCGCCCACTCGTCCGAGTTCCACGCGATGTTGTTACCGGAAGTAGACTCGGTGCAGTCCGGCCTGCGCCTGCTCGACCTGCAGGCCCGCTTCCCGCAAGGCTTGCAGATGGACAGGGGAGACGGCGTAGACTGTAAGGCCTGCGGGAATCCGGAGGCGCTGCTCGGGGAGGACGAAGGATTGACCTTCGACCAAGTAACTGCGGATCTGTGGGGCAGAGAAGTGGTGCATCAGGTAAATGTTGCGCTGTTGCTGCCACCCTTGGCCGATCAAGTAATAGTAGGCGAACTGGGAACGGTGATAATCGTCCGAGATGATCAGGGCGTGGCGCCCGACGGCCTCCAGCCATTGGTACACGAGGCGAGCCTGGGCACTTCGGGGATGGCCGTGAACTTCATCCTGGACCCGGTTCCATCCGATTGCGAAACAGAGCAGCGCGGTGAGCCCGGCCAGGGCGGCTCGTCCCAGCGGCCAGCGCTTCATCAGCCTTTCCAAGCCCTGCGAGGCCAGCAGGACAGTCAGCACCCAGTTGGGGAGCAGGTAGATCCAGTAGTCGTCAATGCGGTAGTTGAGGGCGTACAGGGCGTTGCAGAGAAAATAGATGCCCAGGAAGCGGGCTGCGGGCCTGCAAGGCAGTCGCAAGTAGCCGTACAGGGCAAGGGGCGCCAAAAACAAAGTCTCGCGCATCCAAAGCACAAAGAAGGCTGGCAACCGGCCTGTCAAGAATTCCATCGGAGTGTAGGCGAACATGAGGGAACGGAACTGCCCTCCCGCCAAAAACCATAAAATGACTGCCAGGCTGGTGGAACGCATCTCCAGATAGGCCGCGGACGGATCCTGGCTGCGCCAGATGATGTAAAGGTATTGCAGGGCGCCCAGGGCAAAGAAGAAGATCAGGGCCAGCCAGGTTTTCCAGCGACGCAGCAAGCTCCGATCCGTACTCAGGACCAGATAAGCCAGGGCTGGAAAAAGTGTGACGGTGGTCAGGTGATTGCCGAAGCTGAGGGCGTAAACCAGCCATCCGGCGTAGAAGCAGCCGGGTTGCCTGCACTTGTGCCATTTCAGAAACAGGTAGAGTACGGCGCAGACAAAGAGAAGGTGAAGGCTGTACACTTCGGCCACCACCGACTGCGACCAAAAAGTGAAGCAAAAGCCTGCCGCCAAGGTCATGGCGCCCGCTGTCAGGGCGGATACGCCCAGCAGGCTCTGAATCCGAAAAAGCAGTGCCGCCGCCGCCAGCCCAAAGAGCGCCGAGAGCAAGTTGGCCTTGAAGGCCAGGCTTCCCCAGGGAAAGAATCGGGTGAAAAGGTGGTTGATCGCCAGGTAGGTCGGATAGCCGGTGGTGTGAGGTGTCCCCAAACTGCGCCCCACAAACTGAAACTTGGCCGTATCGCCATGATAGATCGGCTCGTCCGGCAATACCGCCAGATAAGCGATGCCCAACAGCAACAGCGCCGCTGCCAAGACCGTCCGTCCTGAGACCCTCTGCAAGCGTTCCACAGTCGGCTATTATCCAACACATTGCTGGACGAGCCCTGACTTCTGCTTTTCCTTCCCCGGCAGTTTCTGCATCCCACGCCCTTGACTTTGCATTGCAAAGTACTTTATCATCTGAAGGGATGGAAGGAGGCTCGTCGAGCAAGCAGGCAATGAGGCCAGGAAGGTGCTCCGCGCTGTGCTCGCGGACCAGCAGGTACGGCCCCAGCCATCGAACCATTGGGAGGAACCAGATGACTTTACGAGAAACCGATGCGACATCCACTTCGATGCGCGGGACGGTCGGCCGCCTGATGCTCGCATCGGCAGCTGCCCTGATACTTGCCGCATGTGGCCATCTCGTCCCGAGCCCCGGCGACGACCCGCTGGCGCTGCCGGCCGAGAGCCTCGCTCCACCGGCCGCCCGATACGCCGACGCCGTTGAGCAGGTCCGGCTGCTGGCGCGCAATCTGATCATCGATGAAAACCTGCCCGGCGTGTCGATCGCGGTAGGAATCGACGGTGATCTCGCCTGGGCCGAGGCGTTTGGATGGGCGGACCTCCGCAAGCGCGTACCGCTCAAGCCAGGAACGCGTTTTCGAATCGGCGGCGTATCCAAGCCCCTCACCGCGGCCGCAGTGGGCCTGCTGCATCAGCGAGGTCTCATCGACCTCGACGCCCCCGTGCGGAAATACCTGCCGGGCTTCCCCGAGAAGCGGTGGCCGGTCACGACCCGGCAGTTGATGGGACATGTGGCCGGCTTCGGCCACTACGGAGGCGGAGAAGCGTCGCAAATCAACCCCGACGACGGGCTTCCGATCGCTCAGCGTCCGAACTGCACGACCGTGACCGACGCATTCGACGCATTCGCGGACGAAGGGCTGCTGTTCGAGCCGGGCACGTCCTGCAGCTACTCGAGTTACGGGTGGGTCTTGGTCAGCGCTGTCGTCGCAGCGGCGGCGGGCGAACCCTTCCTCGATTTCATGGATCGCGAGGTCTTCGCCGCCCTCAAGATGCAGGACACCAGGCTGGACGCTCCGGGCGGCCCGAGGGGACGTCACGGTCACAGCGTATCGAAGCGGGCCAACCTCTACTTCCCCGCCTTCGCCATGAATACGCGGCTTGGCCTTCAGGATGCGCCCAACATCGACCACACCTGTCTCTGGGGCGCCGATGGATTCATCTCCACGCCGACCGACCTGGTTCGATTCGGTCTGGCCATGTCGCGGGACGACCTGCTCAAACCCGACACCATCGAGTTGCTGCGGACGGAAGGCCGACTCGAATCGGGCCAGCCGACCGGCTACGGCCTCGGCTGGTTCGTGCGGCGCGTGCCCCTGAAGGGACGCCAGGTCCGCGTGATCGGCCACGGCGGGAGCGTGGTGGGCGGTTCGACATCCTTCATGACCTTCCCCGATCGCGGCCTCGTGATCGCCGTGACATCGAATGTCTCATTCGCCGAAGAGGCGGTGCGCTCACTGGCGCTCGCGGCGGCTGAGGCATTTGCTGGAAGGGAGTGACCTGGGTCGCAGGGTCGTCTCATGGGCTCTGCCGGGCTTGGTTCATCGCTCCAGCCATTGGAAAAACTCCAGCGTGTATCCGCCTGGATCCTGGAAGAGGAAGCCCCGGGTGCCGGTTTGGGGACTGTCCTTGGGAGAACTGAGCAGCTTGGCATCCAGACCTTTCAGGCGAGCGTACCAGGGGTCCACGTCATCCGTCACCAGGCTGAGCATGACTCCCTTGGTCTCCGCTTGCTTGAAGTGCCCCCGGCGAATATCGACCAGCCCGACCGAGGCGCCATCCGCGACCTGAAAGATCTTGACCCATTCCAGCGAAAAGGAGGCTTGCAGTCCCAAGGCCTGCTCATAGAAGCGGATCGCCTCCGGCAGATCCTCGTAGTAGAGGAAAGTGACCTGGGAGCGAATGGCTGCCTGGTTGCCCTGCAATGGGCTGCTCGACAAGGCCTGGCCGGCAAGCAGGATGCTGATCAGAACAAAGCTTCTCACCGTCGGCCCGCCCAAATTTTCCTGTCGCTTTTTGAACATTTGACTCTCCTGCAGCAGACTCATTGGTTGGATGCGCACAATTCCAGCCACAGTTTGTCAGACCATCTGGCTTGACGCCAATCCAGCATCGCGAGCAAAGCTGAAAATTAACGTGTATAATAATGGCATAACCAGCAGAATTGTCCGTCTAAGTCAAAAGAAGAAGTACAAATGGCTCTTAGAAGGAGGAGAGTATGACAGAGAACAGAACATTTGATGGTAGATTCAACAACAGGCAGCAGCCCAACTGGGGCAGGGCAGGCGAAAGGCTGCTGCGCTTGACGACGCCTGCCTATGTTGCCGGTGACGGGCTGTCCGGCCCCGACCGGCCCAATCCGCGGGTCATCAGCAACATCGTCTGCCGGGAAGGCAGGAACAAGAGCGTTCCCAGCAGGGACAAGCTCTCTCACTACGTCTGGGCCTGGGGACAGTTCCTGGATCACGAACTGGACATCACCGAGGGGGCGGACCCGGCGGAGGATGCCAGCTTTCATGCGCCGCCCGACGACCCGGACCTGCCCAATGGGCTGATCCGCTTCGGCCGTTCGATCTATGACCGCTCGACGGGAACAGGGCCGGACAATCCGCGCAGGCAGCTCAACCAGCTTTCTTCCTACATCGACGGCGCCAACGTCTACGGCGCCGATCACACCAGGGCGGCCGTATTACGCAGCGGCTCGGATGGCAAGCTGAAGACCATCAAGCCAACTGGCGGCAAGGAAAAGCGCGACCTGTTGCCCCTCAACAAGTACGGGTTGCCCAATGCCAGAGTCGGGCCCGCCCCTGCCGACACTTTCTTCGCGGCAGGGGACATTCGCGCCAACGAGCACTCCGTCCTGACCTGCATGCACACCCTGTTTGTCAGGGAGCATAACCGCCAATGCGATCTGCTGGCCAAGGATGCCGGCTTCCAAAAAAGCCTGGCAGGCAAGAGCCCCGGAGAACGGGACGAGGAGACCTATCAGCGTGCCCGGCGCATCGTAGGCGCCGAAATGCAGGTCATTACTTATGAAGAGTTCTTGCCGGCCCTTCTGGGCAAGAATGCGCTTTCGCCCTTTGCCGGCTACAACTCGGCGGTCAATGCCCACATCTCGAACATCTTCTCCACCGCCTGCTATCGCCTGGGTCACACCATGTTGCCTTCCACCATTCCTCTGATCCACGGCAAGAAGACCACCAAGCTCAAGCTTCGGGAAGCGTTCTTTACGCCTTCCTTGATCGAAAAGCACGGCGTGGACGCTTTCTTGAGGGGTCTGGCCAGTGAACGCCAGCAGGAGATCGACAACCTGATCGTCGAAGAAGTGCGGACTTTCTTGTTCCGAATCCTTCCGGACAAGCCGGGCGAACTGCTCGACTTGGCGGCGCTCAACATCCAGCGGGGCCGCGATCACGGCTTGCCGGACTACAACCAGTGCCGCGCCGACTTCGGCCTTTCCCGGAAGACGGGCTTCGGCACCATTTCGGCAAGCCGAAGGACCAATCTCCGCCTCAAAAGAGCCTATGAAGGGAATATCGACGCCATCGATCCCTGGGTGGGCGCCATATCCGAGGCCCATGTCAAGGGCTCGGCGGTCGGGGAGTTGGTCTTCACGGTCCTCAAAGACCAGTTCGAACGGCTTCGCGACGGCGACCGTTTCTACTACGAAAACGATCCTGAGTTCACCGCTCAGCAGAAGAGCCAGCTGAAGAAGATCCGGCTGTCGGACATCATCAAGGCCAACAGCGGCTACAAGAACCCTCCGGCAGATGTTTTCCGGGCCTGAAAAGCGGTCTCGAATCAAGCGAGTGCGAAGTTTCGCGCGAAGCCGCAAAGGGAAGGCTCCATCGGCCTTTTCTGGGCTTAGCGCCTTGGCGGCTTTGCGCGAAATCTCTATTCACCGCTCGATGAATCGGGAACAGAGCGGCTCTTTTCGGAGAGCAGCCGGATATCGTCGGCCAGCCGACGCTGCTTCGTGTTGAGGTAGACCAATAGGATGAAAAGCACAGTCCAGATGGCTGTGTAGCCTCCGAAAAGATACCAGTTCATGGTTTTAGACCCTCCCTTGGGCCGCTTCCTGGAGCATTTCCCGAGTCGCGCCGGCCTGCAGGCGCATGGCCAGACGGAGGCAGAACAGAAAGGCAAAAAGCAGCGTGTAGGCGCCTAGGGCGACCATCAGGGCCGCCACCATCTCCGACTCCAGCTTCATTTCATCCATGGTGATGACCACCGGATGGATGGTTCGCCAGATGCGGATCGAAATCGTGACAATGGGGACGTTGATGAAGCCGATGATTCCGAACACCGCACAAAACTTGTATTTCTTCTCGCCTTCGTCCAGGTTGGCGCGAAAGACCATGTAGGACACGTAGACCAGCCACATGGCCAAAACCGAGGTGACACGCGGATCCCCCCAGGGCCACCAAGTGCCCCAGATGGGGCGAGCCCAGAAGATCCCCGTCAGCAGTGTGATGGTGGTGAAGGCCAGCCCGATCTCGGCGGCGCTGGCTGCCACGTGATCCCAGATCCGCTTGCGCCGGGCCAGGTAGATGACCCCGGAAAGGAATACCAGGGCGAAGCAGACGTACATGGCGTTCCAAGCGGCGCCGACATGGAAGTAGAAAATGCGCTGCACTTGGCCCATGACCCTTTCGGTGGGAGCGTAGATGAAGGCCATGTACAGCGCCGCTACAAACAGCACGTAAAGCGGCGCCGTCAGCCAGCTGGAGATCTTCAGCAGGCGACGGGCCAGAAGCAGGTTTCTTTGGTTAATCTCCGACAACATAGTCAAACACCACAAATCCGATCGTCACATAGACGACATCAAATACCACCAGGATCCTGAGCCACGGCTCGATGGCGACCAGATCCTGGCCGATCAGAACATCTCGGGAGCCGTACACCGAAGCCAGGATTATAGGGATGATGAGAGGAAAAATCAAAATTGGCAGCAATACTTCGCGGCTGCGCGAGCCGGCCACCATGGCCGCCAGGATCGTCCCTAACGACGAAAACCCCGCCAGTCCCAGCACGATCAGCAGTAGCAGCCAGAACAGCCGCAGCGAGGGGTCGAAGCCGAAGAAGAGCAGAAAGGCCACCGTCGAGATGATCCCCACCAGCAAAAGAAAGATCCAGTTGGCCAAAAACTTGCTCAGGTAGAAAACGCCCCGGTCCACTGGCGAAAGCACGATTCCGTAAAGGCTGTCCTCTTCGGTTTCCATCTGAAAAGACTGATTGAGGCGAATCATCCCCGGAAAAATCAAGGCAACCCACAGGATGCCCGGCGAGGCCTCGCGCGTGGCCGGACTGCCGGGGTCGAAGGCGAATTGGAATATGATCAGGATCAGGAGGGCGAAAAACAAAGTGGTCAGAAAAGCCTGCCTGGACCGATACTCGATCCTCAGATCCTTTGCCGTCAACAGCCACAGGTGCTTCATTTCAGTTGCAAGTTGTCAGTTGTCAGTTGTCAGTTCAGAGCGAGGCTTGGGGGAAGCAGTCTGCACAATGGCACAGGCATCTTGCCTGTGGAGAGGCACTGCAGATCGGAGCGCCCGCATCTTGCGGGCTTTCCCGTCAATCTCGGAGAGGCAGACGCCGTTTGCTCTTCCAGAATCCGGAGCCCGCAAGATACGGGCGCTCCTGGCTGGTGCGGGAATCGGGAACTCTGACGCCAAGCCTGCGCCATTGCAATGCCCTTTCTGCAAACCGACAACTGACAACTATCCTTCCCCCTCTCCCACCACCCGGAAATAGATCCCTTCGAATTCCTTGTCAGCGATGTCCCGGCTGGATGCGTTGAAGACCAGCCGGCCATGGTTTTGAATCAGTACGCGGCTGCATAGCTGCAGGCCTTCGCGGATGTTGTGGGTGACCAAAAACACCGTCCGCCTCATCTGCTTGAGCTCTCGCAAGGTTTCTGTCAGCAGCCGACCGCCGTGCTGATCGAGGCCCGTGTAGGGTTCGTCGAGCAGCAGCAAGGGCGGGTCGTGCAGAAGAGCACGGCCCAAGGTGAGGCGCTGCTTCATGCCGCGCGAGTAGTCTCGCATCCGCACTCGGCCCGCCTCCTTCAATCCCATCTTGACCAGCATTTCCTCAGCCTTCTCATCGGCCCGCTCGACTTGGTTGAGGTGGGCGTAAAAGACGAGGTTCTCCAGTCCTGTCAGCTCGTTGTAAAGCAGGCTCTGATGCGAGACGTAGCCAACCGTGCCGCGCACCGCCTGATTGGCTGCAAACTCCAGATTGCCGCTGTCCGGCTTGATCAGCGAGGCCAAGGCTTTGAGCAAAGTCGTCTTGCCGGCGCCGTTGGGACCGAAGAGGGCGATAAAGTCGCCGCTGAAAACGTCCAGGCTGAAATGGTCCAGAGCCGGGACGGTGCCATAGTGCTTGGTGACTTCGGTGAGACGCAAAAGAGGCCGGCCGTCGCCGGATCGGGCTGTTGAAGCGGCCGCAAGGGAGGTCATGCTTTCTTCAATCGATGGGGCTTGAGCTTGGCCTGATTCTTGGCAGCGCTTTTTTCGATTTTGTCGAGCTTCCTCATGATGCCGATGGCTCTGTGCTCGAACTCGGTCTTAAGCCGCTGGTAGTCCGTGTCGGAAAGCTTCTCCATCCGATAGTCCATCTCAATGTCCTTGAGGCTGGCAATCAGGTTGTCCTTTTCGGCCTGCAGAGCTTCGCGCCGCGAGGCCTTCCTTTCGGATTCCGTCTCATCGGGCTGGCTTTCGCTGAGCAACGGGTAGGCCACGTAAAGGACGACCGCGATCAAGAGGATGGGAGTCAGCAGCAGCATCGATTCTCCCTGTGCTGGTTGAGGGCCGGCTTAAGCCGCCGCCTCGGCCATTTCAGATTCTTTCTTGCGCGCCCTGGCCAGGGTATGGGGCTTGCGATTGGGCAGCATGACGAAAAAGCCGCCCAACACCATGATGGCAATGCCGACCCAGATCCAGTTGACCAGAGGGTTGATGAAGACTCGGAAAGAGACGTTGCCCTGTTCGTCCCAACTGGAAAGGACGATGTAAAGGTCGTCGGTCCAACTGGAGCGGACAGCCACTTCAGAGACCACCTGGTCCTGCTTGAAGTGCCGGTGAAGCTGGGGGTAGAAGCGACCCAGCAACTCACCGTCGCGATAAGCGTCCAGCCAGGCGAAAAAGGCGATTTTCTCCGCATCGCGCTTTTCCTCCATGCGGTGGTAGGTGAGCGAATAGCGTCCCACAGTTTGGGTCTGGCCGGCCTGGAGCGTGAAGGCCTCTTCGGTCTGGTAAAACGAGCTGCCCACGATGCCGATGAAGGCCAGCACCACTCCGGCGTGGATGATGAAGCCGCCGTATCGCCGCTTGTTCATGGCCGTCAGGTCGGCCACCGCAGTGACGAATCCCGTCGGGCGGATGGTTTGACGGGCCCGTGCCCCTTTGTAGAACTCGAAGACGATGGTTGCGGCCACGAATCCCGCCGCCAGGAAGAAAAGCAAAGGGATGGTATCGCGCACGCCCAAGGCCAGCGCTGCCAGTCCGAAGAGAAAGCCTCCCGCCAGAGGCCACAAGAAGTTGCGCTGAAAATTGCGGGCCGAGGCTTTGCGCCAGGCGATCAAGGGGCAGACCCCGGTCAGGGCCAGCAATCCCAGTCCCAAGGGCCAGGTAACTTTGTTGAAAAAGGGTGCCGACACAGTGATTTTCTCGCCCGTCACCCATTCGGAGACGATCGGAAAGACCGTTCCCCAGAAAACCGCGAAGCAGATGGCCAAAAACAGCCAGTTGTTGAGCAGGAATGTCGCCTCGCGAGAAAGGAAGGAGTGCATCCTGCCTTCGCTGACCAGCTGCGGGGAGCGGTAGGCGATGGCGATCAGCCCCACCAAGCTGCTCAGCAGCAAAAAGCCGACGAAATAAGGTCCGATGCTGGACTGGGCAAAGGCGTGGACGGACTGCACTACGCCGCTGCGGGTGATGAAGGTGCCGAAGATGGTCAGCTCGAAGGCCGCCAGGACGAGCAGGAAGTTCCAGGTCTTGAGCATGCCTTTCTTCTCGGTGATCATCACCGAGTGCAGGAAGGCGGTCAGCGCCAGCCAGGGCATGAAGGAGGCGTTCTCGACCGGATCCCAGGCCCAGTAGCCTCCCCATCCCAGCTCTTCGTAGGCCCACACCCCACCCAAGGTGAATCCCAAGGCCAGAAAGGAGAAGCTGAAAAGCGACCAGCGCCTTGTGGTGGGAATCCAGGAGGTGTCAAGCTTGCCGCTCAGCAGGGCGCCCATGGCAAAAGCGAAAGGCAAGGTCACCGAGATGAGCCCGATGTAGAGGATGGGCGGATGGATGGCCATCCAGTAGTTTTGAAGCAGCGGATTCAATCCGATTCCCTCGGCGGGGAAGTCAGGCCGCAGCGTGAAGGGGTTGGCGCGGAACTTGACCAGCAGGGTGAAGAAGGCGAGTGTTCCTGTCAGCATCAGGCCGGCATAGGGCATGATGGTGCGGTTGCGGCGGCGGTTTTGCAGCACCGCCACCATGGACAGGGCGGAGAGGATGCCCGTCCAAAAGAGCAGGCTGCCCGACTGCCCGCCCCATAAGGCGGTGACCTTGTAAAAGAAGGGAATGGTGGTCGAGCTGACGCTGGCTACAAAAGCTACCTGGAACTGGTCGGTGAAAATCAGCTGCCAGAGGGCAATGATGGCCGCCAGTGTCATTCCGAAGTGGGCCACCACCGAGTTTTCGGCACTGCGGATCCAGGCAGGATTGCTCTTCACCACGCCCACGATGCCAGCCAGCAGTCCGTAGGCGCTCAACAAAAAGGCTGCCAAAAGGCAGTACTGACCAAAGTCCACCATGGCGAATAATCCCTAAAACCTTCTGGGTTGGATGGATTCGAGGAAGCAGGCTTAAGTGGCCGGCGCTGCCACCTTGCCCTCATAACCTCCCTCGTACTCTTCACGCTCGTACTTGGAGGGGCACTTGGCCAGCAGGACATGGGCCTGGAACTCTCCCTTTTGCAAGTCGTACTTGCCTTCCACCACCACCTCGGCCGCATCTTTGAAGGTGTCGGGTATGATGCCCGAGTAGTTCACCGGGACGGTCTTTCCAGTCGCCTGTTCCACGACCAGGAACCGCAGGCGGTTCTCCTTGTCGTTGCGGTCGATGCTGCCGACGTCCACATGGCCGCTGAGGCGTACCCCGCGCCCCTTAAGGCCTTCGGCCTGGTCGAGCAACTCGGTGACGGTGTGGTAGTAGACCATGGAGCTGTTGATGCCGCTGAACATCAGATACGAAATGGCGCCGATGATCAGAACTCCCGCTATCAAAAACTTAGGCTGAGGCATATCCGAACCTCCCAGCTGGATTCGTCCAATGTTTCGTCCTGCCGCGAACTGAGGACCGCCGCCATTCTAGCAGGATTATCCCCCTGCTTCCCAGCTTTTTCGGCAGTCAATGTGCGATAGTCCTTGTTGTCAACTTATTTGCTCATTCAGAAAAAACTTATGTATTTCGTAAAAACCTTGTAGAATCTACGGGTTGCAGCAATCTTCATCCGACAAAGCCTGACACCAGTTTTGGTTAAAGAGACGAACCGGAGTTCCAGAGCCATGACAAGCATTTGCAGGACGGGCTGCCGAGTCGCTTCAGATCCAGTCGCCTAACCAACAAGCGCACACTTTTTCAACTCAATACTTCGCAGAATCCGGGACTGCAGCGTTTTAGTGTATGCGGACCTGCTGCATTGCGAAACTCCAAACCCATCTGCTACCTTCGATTAAGGATCTCTTCGAGCCATGAAAGGGACGTGGAGAAAAGCGGAAAGGAAGCCAATGGCAGGTCAACACAAGATGCATCCGGCTGGAGCGGCGGCGGTCTATTCGTCTTCGCACCGGATGACGTTCGGAGAATTTCTGGGCAGCGACTTCACCAATGCGGAGTGGGTCGACGGAAAGGTCGTCGAGTTGACCAACCCATCCTATCGCCACCAGGCAGTGTCCGATTTCCTGGTGGCCTTGCTCAATCTTTTCGCCAAGGAGCGGCGAGTGGGCGAAGCGGTTTCGGCGCCCTTCAAGATGAAGCCGGGCGAGTCGTTTCCGGGACGGCAGCCGGATGTTCTTTTCTTCTTCAACGAACGACGAAAGTCACTTCGAACGCAATACTTTGCCGCTGCGGCGGACATCGTGATCGAGGTCATCAGCCCATACAGCCGCCAACGCGATCAGGAAGAGAAGTTCGAGGAATACCAGCGAGCAGGCGTTGGAGAGTATTGGCTGATCGACCCGATCCGGCATCAGGCATCCTTCTACCGACTTGCCGAGAACGGCCTTTTTGAAACGATCAAAGTTGCTGGGGATGGAATTTTCCGCAGCCAGGTTCTTGAAGGATTCTGGATTCGAGTGGATTGGCTGTGGATGGAACCTCTCCCCTCGCTATGGGCCGTGCTGCAGAAGTGGGAGTGGATTTAAAGCCGAATGGAATACGGGGAATCCCACCTTTCATGCAGGGCGGGGGCTCCCATTCCTTTACATCCCTCTGGTTGCACCTTCTACTGGTTGCACCTTCTAATAGAGGATGGAATGTGGAAGCGGCCTGTTGGGATGACTTTGCTGGGACTTTTGTTATTGGCGGTTCAGTGCCGCCCTCAGCCGACCGAAGTCAGGCTTTGCCATGCCGAGGTTTTGTCTCCTTTCCTGCAGGAAGCGGCCCAGGTATTCGAACGCAACCATCTGACGGCTCGGATCCGGCGTCTTCCCTCCGGTGACCTGGAAGTGGTGAGCAGAGCCTTGCAGCAGCAGGATTGCGATTTGGCGGCGCTGACCGACTGGCGGTTGATCAGGCGCTTTCTTCTTTCCGACCCACACAGGGAAGGCTTTCGATTCCTGGGGGACGAGGTGGTGCTGGCGCTGCGTCCCGGATTCTTTGCCAGCCAGCAAGAAAAGGAAAGCTGGACTGCGGGCTGGCCTCAGAGTTTGCTGGCCGGAGAATTGCGCTTCGGGCTGGCCGACCCTGAGCGGCAGGCGATCGGATTTCACACCCATTTGGTCTGGAAGCTGACTGAGGCCCATTTCGCTCGTCCGGGGTTTTACCGCAGCATGCTGCAGCGCCTGCAGGACTCGCCTTCCCGATTCATCGCCGACCCGTCCCGCTTGGTGGACCAACTAAAGGCCGGCAGCCTCGATTCGGCTTTTCTTTACCGGTCGACTGCGCAGCACAACAATCTGGACCTGATCCGTCTGCCTTCAGAGGTTTCCTTGGGGGAGGCCGCCCATCGGGATTCCTATGGGCGGGTCTTCTTCAGTGTGGCCTGGCCGTCCCCCGTAG
Organism: Acidobacteriota bacterium; assembly: GCA_028277865.1. Lineage (GTDB taxonomy): Bacteria > Acidobacteriota > UBA6911 > RPQK01 > DATIPO01 > JANQFM01. The sequence goes on along the minus strand of JANQFM010000482.1, from coordinate 1,846 downwards.
GTCGCTTCGAAGTCGGCGGCGACCCGATCCGGCATGGAATCTGCTTATTGAACCATTCCAACCGACCGGCCGGACGCCTGCTCGACTTCCTGCTCGGCCCGGAAACAGGTGAGATCGCGCGGGGACAGGGCTTCGCAATCATTCCGGTCGAGAGATTCGGTGCTCAAGCGATGCAATAGGCATACTTCACCAAAGCAGCGCACAAAATCGCCGCATCTCTCCCTGATGATCTTGGCGAGGCTGGCGAACTTGGCGTCTTGGCTAGACAGAGAAGCTCTCTCCGCAGCCGCAGGTTCCGCTTACGTTGGGGTTGGTGAACTGGAACCCTTCGCCCTTCCAGTTTTGTACGTAGTCAATCTCGGTCCCGTCCAGGTAAAGGAGGCTTTGCTGGTCGACGAAAACCTGGATACCTCTGAGCTCTATCACCTCGTCGCCGTCCTGCTTGTCGTTTTCCATCTTCATGGAATATTGAAATCCGGAACAGCCTCCCGCCTCGACGGCAAAGCGGATTCCGGCAAAGGGCTCGGATTGTTCGGCGACCACTTGCTTCATCTTGTCGATTGCCCTGTCGGTCAGGTTGAGCATGGCTTCTTTTCTCCTTGCTGGCCTGCGTCGAAAAACTCATTTTATTCTTTGGCCTTGGCTGCATTCAACTCGGGGCGCAGTGCCTGCCGAGCGGACTTTGGGATTTCGCGCAAAGGCGCAAAGACGCAAAGCCAAGAAATAAAAGGGCTATTGGCTAACAGCAGACATCTGCAACGAATAGCATGGTCCTTTGCGTCTTTGCGCGAAATCCGCTCTGGGTATCAGCCGCCGATGTAGGACATGCTTCGGGAGGGCGGCACGAAGCCGGGATCGTTGATGTGGTGGCGCTCTTCCTTTCGGGCCACGGTCTGCAGGATGAAATCTCTCAAGTCGTCATCCGTGCCGCCCTGCCGCAACAAGGCCTTGATGTCGTGCTCGCGGTGGGAGAAAAGGCAGGTGCGGATTTTACCGTCGGCGGTCAGGCGGATGCGGCTGCAGGCGCCGCAAAAAGGCTGGGAGACAGGCATGATCAAGCCGATGCGTCCCCGTCCGCCGGGCAGGTCGTAGTTGCGGGCCGTCTGGCTGGGGTGGGAGAGCCCCCGCGGCTTGAGGATGTAGCGCGACTGCAGTTGCTTGAGAATCTCGGCGCCCGTGTAGACCTGCTGACGCGTCCAGCCTTCGTCCTCGTCCAGGGGCATGAACTCGATGAATCGTACCGTCAGATCCAGCCGGCGGGCCAGTTCGGCAAAATCGAAAACCTCGTCGTCGTTGAATCCGCGCACCGCCACGCAGTTGATCTTGACCGGATCGAGTCCGGCTTGCTTGGCGGCTTCGATGCTGCGGATCACATTGTCGAAATCGCTGCTGCGGGTCATTTTTTCAAAGCGATCGCGGCGCAGGGAGTCCAGCGAGATGGTGACCCGGCTCAAACCCAGTCGCTTGAGCAGGTCGGCTTTCCGGCTGAGGTTGAAGCCGTTTGTGGTCAGGGCCAGATCTTCCAGATGGTCAAGGGCGGCCAGGCGACCGATGAGCTGTTCGACGTCGCGCCGCACCATGGGTTCGCCGCCTGTCACGCGCAGCTTGCGGATCCCCATTTGCAGGAAGATGCGGGCCAGGCGCTCGATTTCTTCGAAGGTGAGGATCTTGCCGCGTTCCTGGTAGTTGAGGGAACGGGCCGACTTGCAGTAGACGCACTTGAAGTTGCAGCGATCGGTAACCGAGATGCGCAGATCCTGGATCTGGCGTCCGAAACTGTCCTGCAGCATGGGGTCCAGTCTACGGGAAGCGGAGCGGAAGCAGCAAGGGGAGAGGCAACCGCAGA
>JANQFM010000866.1 GCA_028277865.1 Acidobacteriota bacterium | reverse complement strand
GAAAGTGCTGGGGGCGCGAAAGACCCAGAGAGAGGCAGAGGAGGGGAAAAGAGAGGAGTCGGGAGACGGGGGCCGGGGTTCAGGCAGATTGTATCCTCTGCAGACCTTGGACCTTGGACCTTGGACCTTGGACCTTGGACCTTGGACCCGCCTTCGCGTCCAAATGTGATCTTCTGTAAACTACTCGCATGGGACATGAATTTGCGGAAATCGAATTGAGCAATCCGTCGCAGCCGCAGCTGAAGCCGGTTCGAGTTCGAGCGTTGGCAGATACGGGTGTCTTGATGCTCTGCATTCCGCAGCATGTTGCCCTGCAGCTCGGGTTGAATGCCGATTCCGAACGGGAGGTCACCCTGGCCGACGGAAAGAGTCACAAGGTGCCCTACGTGGGCCCCATCCGAGTCTCCTTCGACGGGAGAATCTGCTTCGTCGGCGCTCTGGTTCTCGGAGATGAGGTACTAATCGGCGCAGTGCCGATGGAAGACATGGACCTCGTCATAGCTCCAGGCCGTCGAACGGTTTCAGTCAACCCGGAAAGCCCAAACATCCCACACGCCCGTGTCAAGAGGACAGGAATTCCTTCAGAAACCCCAACCTACTGAACCAGCCATCGCGCCATGAGCTGGACCCGCATGGCCCGCCCGGGGGTGAAGTCGCCCCCCAGGCTTCCTCCGCCGGCGTCTGAGAGGCTTTTGAGCAGGCCGTCGAAACCGACCGTCACGTCGACAAAGACTTCCAGGCCGACTCCCAGCAGGTGATAGAGGACGGGGTATTCGAGGGCCATCCGGTGGCGGTTTTCCGGCTCCCACTCGTCGGGGTCTGTCGTCATGCGCAGACCCCGCACGGCCGGATAAAGGCGCACCCCGTAGCGGTCGCGCAGGCCGAGCGCTTTGATCTTTTCATCCGGCTCGAATTCGATAACTGCCAGCAAGTCGTTGTGGAAATAGAGCCGGATCTTTTTCGCCCCTTCCGGATCCTTGTACTCCAATCGCAGGTAGCGTCGGCTGCGGTTGACCCAGCGCCGGGCTTCGGTGTGCAGCTTTTGATTCTGCTTGACCTTGGCGGGTTCGCCCAATGCCTCTCGGGCTGTTTGGGGCGTCGTTTCCCCCAAAATCAGCCCCCGCCATTCCTTGGCCTCTGCCTGGGCCAAAGCGACTGGGCAGCAAAGCGTCAAGATTGCCAGCCGGATTGCATTTTTCATCATTTTCATGGACAGGATAGCTCCTGCTGCAGTTCAGCTTACCCTTCTGAAGAGTGAACCGCAGAGGGCGCAGAGAAGAAAAAAGCCTCGGACTCCGAGGAACTTTCACTACGCCTGAAGCCCGATGCCCGCCGACTGCTGCTTTGCCAGCACCGCTCCCTGAAAGTCGGAGACGGCTTGGCCGCCTTCCACCACCAGGCTGATGTAGCGTTCGGACTCGCCGAAGAGCAATTGGCGTTCTTTCAGCCAGGCCAGTTCGTCCTCTGCCTGACGGAGGCTGATCTTGGCGTTCCTGGCGATGTCGGCCAGCCTGCGGCCTCGCTCGTCCAACAGGGCCAGGACGTTCAGGGCTGCATCGGAGGGCTCGTACTCGCGCAGTTCGCCGAAGCGGGTGTCATGGATGATCCATCCGCCTGGGGCGCGCTTCAGGAAGAGCTGGCTTTTGGGACGTCCGTCCGAAGCGTTCCAGCGCTGTTGCCATTGCAGCATGGCCTGGTTGAGCTTCTGCTGCCAGGCCACCATGGCGGACATGTATTCGGAGCTGTAGTTGCGGTCCTCAAAGTGATAGGCGATCTCATGCAACGACTCCTCGCCGAATGGAAGCACAAAACGGTAGTAGTCGTAAGGAGACAAGTCCAGCCCATACTCCTCGGCCTGGGTGAAGTAGGGGCTGTAGCGGTCGAAGCGAATCGGGTAGGCGCCGCTGGGAGGCGGCAGGTGAGGAAGTCGGGGAATGTCATCCAAGTACTTCTTGTAGACCTCTTCCTTTTCCCTGGGAAACCCGATCAGCAGGTTCCAGGCCGGGTTGAGGCCGAAGCGGACGCAGTTCTTGAGAAAAGCGATATTTCGGAAAGCCGTGGTCCCCTTTTTCATTAACTTGAGGGTTCCCGTATTCAGGGACTCGATGCCGGGCTGGATTTCCGTCACGCCGGCCCGGGATAGGATTTCCATGTCCTTGGCGGTCAAATCGGCCTTGACCTCGTAAAAGAAGCTGGTTCCGGCAGGCGTCTCCAAGTGGGGGAAGACATCCTTGAGGTATTCGCGAGGCATGATATTGTCCACCGATTGGTAGCGCTTGCAGCGGTCCCCGTAGCGTTGCATCAAGTCGCGCAGGAAGTCCAGGGCCATTTCGGGCGGCATGGAACGGTAGGCCATGCTGCCTCCGTTCAGTCCGCAAAATGTGCAATGAGCCCGTTCGCCCCACCAGCACCCTCTTGAAGTCTCGAAGGGGAGTCCTGGCTGGAGCGTCCCCCTGGGAAAGCTCTTTTCCAAATCCTGCAAAAAGGACTCGTAGTCCAAGGGTACTGGCACCTCAATGGGCAGTTCCTCACCCGCCATGCCGCGTCCGGCCAGAAACTCCGAGTCGGCGTTGCGCTTGGAAAAGACCCCCCGAATCTGATGGCACTTGTCAGCCTCGCCTTCCATCTGATAGCCGACGAATTCGGGAAAACTGACCAGGCTTGGCCCGGAAAAGACAAAGTCGAGCGGATCGGCGCAACGGGCCAACTCCCGCCCCATGGGCGCCTCGCAGTTGGCGCCTCCCATGACAGTGACCGCCTTGGGGTTGACGTCCTTGATCAGGCGGGAGAGGGCGATGCTGGGCAGGTTTTGCGAGAACATGGAGGTAAAGCCCACCAGGTCTTCCCCATCCAGCCGGTATCGGGACACCAACCGCCTCATGAAGCGCTCCAATCCCATGCGCCGCGACAAGACCTTGCCTTTTGCCGCTGCCTGCCCTTCATTGAGGTGCATGTGGTAGCGCTGGAAGTACTGCTGGGTGTTGTCCTCCTCCTGGGGAAAGGCCACCTGGCGGAAGAACCATTCCGAAAGCCCCGAGGTACGGGCCTGCTCCATCATGGCCATATAGGTTTCCTGGCCCAGGAAGTGGACGAAGTCGTGGCTGAGGTACAGGATCCGCACCCGAACCTTTTCCCCGAAGCGCTGCCCCAACACCGAACGAAGCTGGGTCAATGCCAGCGAAGGCATTTCCAGCGACGCAAACGGCATATTGATCAAGCTCACCTGGTACACAGAATTCCCTCCTTCATGGCCTGAAGAAAGCCTGGACATCCCATCCCCCCATCCCTTGACTGAATCGGACCATGCATGAGCGGTCACTGCATGATATCCAAAATTCAGTTTCTTTTGTAGAAAGCATAGCACGAGCACAAAGGAGTGTCGAGATAAGAAGGGATCCGGGAAGCCGGAGACCGTACTCCCCCAGGCGCATTCGACCTGACCGAGGCATCAGATTAATTAAACTCTCGCTGCCAACTGCCAACTGCCAACTGCCAACTGCCAACTGCCAACTGACCCCTTCCTTTCCCGTGCTAGACTCTT
>JANQFM010000450.1 GCA_028277865.1 Acidobacteriota bacterium | reverse complement strand
TTTTCTTGGCCGGCCCGCGACAAGGCTTGCACAAGCGAGTCCACTTGCTGCTGCGTGAAACCCTTCAGGGCCTGAGCAGCCTTGTAGGCCCGCTCGACGGCCTGGCGCGCCTGCTGTACCGAAACGAGGTCTTTATCTTCAAGCAAGGTTCAGTTGCCAGTCATCAGTTGTCGGTTGTCAGTTGTCAGTTGCGGAGCGTCTGCGTGAGAATCCCCTAAGCCTTCCCCTTCGTCCCGCCTTTGGGCCTGGGCAACTGGGGAAGGATTTTCTCGACTTCGGAATGAGGGCGGGGGATGACGTGGACGCTGACCAGTTCGCCCACCCGGCGGGCGGCCGCCGCGCCGGCGTCGGTGGCGGCCTTGACGGCCCCCACGTCGCCGCGCACCACCATGGTGACAAAGGCGGCGCCGATGTAGACCTTGTCGATCAGCGTGACGTTGGCCGCCTTGACCATGGCGTCGGCAGCTTCGACCGACCCCACAAAGCCGCGCGTTTCGACCAGCCCCAGCGCCTCTTGAGACATTGCAACCTCCACCAAATTCGGGCTAAAACTATCACGCACTCCGAGCAAGCGTCAATCGGGATCGAAAGCCGATGAAAGAGCAAATCGAACAGCTGCGGCGCCTTTACTGCGACCATGTCCTGCCTGGGCGAAGCCGGACGGTGCGCCTGCTGGGACGCAAGTGCTCGGCCCGGCTGATGCGCACCTTCCTGGGCTACGAACTCAAGATGGGCCGACGACGCGTCACCTGCCCGGACATCACCACAGCCCGCTACCTGAAGATCTTTGCCGAACTGGGGCTGAAGGAGGTCGAAATCCCCTACGACCCCACCCGGACGGCGGCGCTGCTGCCCAAGCTGCAGGAGGCATTCCTGCAGCTCAACCGAAGCGTGGAGCAGGAAACAGGTTCCGCCAAGCAAAGGCAGCTGGCTCAGCGGCGGCTCTATGCACGGGTGCGGGCAGCTTTGGGGAAGTGCGGCAGAGAGCGGGAATAACCGCAGAGGACGCGGAGCGAAAACGCAGAGAGCGGGGAGAAGAAGAGAAGAGATCCAAATTGAGGGGCAAAATCGCGGCCAATCAGCGGTTTTGTCCCGAATAGTCACTCCGGCTTGTTCGGGATAAAGAAGCGGCTGGGATCTTGGCGGGTGTCCCAGGCTCGGACGATTACGATCCGGTCGGATTCGATGAAGTAAAACAGTTTGAGATGGTCGACTATCAGCGCCCGGTACTTCGGGTTTGCTCCTCCTTCCGCAACCGGCTTTCCCATCCGCGGCATTCGGGACAGTGCCTCGACAGCGCTGAAGATCCGTTGCAGGAAGCGCTGTCGGGCAGCCGAACTGACCCCTTGCAGGCAATCGCAGGCCCGCGCCAAATCGCAATCAGCCGCCCGGGTCCAGATGACTTCCATTTCCGCCCTCAAGCCACTTGGCGCGCATTTCCAGGTGGGACAGAACGCGTCCCTCCTCAAAGTCCCTCTGCCCTTCGCCAAGGGCGGCCAGCAGAGCCCCTTGCTCAGCGGTCTGCTGCAAGCGCTCGTACTCCTGGACGGAAAGCACCACGGCCACGCCCCGCCCGTGCCGGGTCAGGACCACCGGGCGTCGCGTCTGTGTGACCTGATGCACAATTTCGCCCGCCCGGGACTTGAGGTCCGAGATGGGATGAATGTCTTGGCTGATCCTTAGCTGGGCCATAATTCACCTCCAAATTTAACCTCTTCAATGTACCATACTTTGGGGCAGGGGAAGTCGTTGGATGGCCTGCTGGGTCTGGCGGGGGGTCAGCAGCGAGCGGTAGCCCTGAGGCAGGATCCTCTCCAGTTCAGCGTAATCTCCAATGCCCGGCCCGGCCAGATCGGCTTTCTTATCCCTCATGGCATTGTCCTCGTGTCCTCACTTTCGACTTTCAGTGGGCATCGTAGCATCTGTTGCGCGCTTCCCAGAAACGAATGGTGCACCGAATGCCCTCGACCTTGCTTGACTTTCCATATGTGCCTTGCCACCATCTGCAAGACAGTCCAAGGCAGGGCATGCCACTGGCTAGGGCGAGTACCGACTGCCGGCAAGGGAACTGGGAAATGCGACGACTGGATTCCGCTCTTGCATTGTTTTTCGTGGCTAACTTGGTTGCCCTCGTGCCAGGCCTTGTGTTCGCTGCCGGCCAAAGAAACCAGCAACAGTTCGTCATCTACTCGGTATTGACGGCAGCCGTCATCGTATTCGTCTATGCTCTTTCACGGCAGCGCCGAAAGCAGGCACCCGCCAGCAGAATCTTTCACGTGGGCATTCCCGATCAAGAGTCCGTTTGGATCCGTGACGCTCAGGCGTCCCGCGTCATCAATGCGCTCAGGGAGTCAGGTTCGGAATTATGTGTGCTCTGCGGCGAGTCGGGAGCTGGCAAATCCGTCCTGGTGAAGACTCAGGTCCTGCCTGCTCTGGCCGATTGCCATTGGGAGATAGTTCACATCGAAGAGTATGACAATCTCACCAATAGAATCCATATGGCAAGAAATGCACTGCGTCGGTCTTTCGGCAATAAGGCGCTTGTCATCTTTGACCAAGCTGAGCGGCTGGTGGATCGACCGGCCGAGGATCAGGAGTCGGTCAAGAGATTCATTCAGAACACCTTGAAACTCGAGGTAAAGATCCTTCTGGTGACTCGGGAAGATTTCTATTACAGGCTGCGGTTTCTGGGAGGCCTCTTGCCGCGTCCGAGCGATGCAATCGAATTGCCCGGGATTGACGAACCCGCTGAGCTGGCACAAGTCAGCGATCGGTTCCGGCAGGTTTGCGATCCGGATTGCTTTGCAACTGTCCTGGAGGAGTTGCAGCAAGGGGCCGGCTTTAAGCGGCGGGCAGCCTTCTCGCCGCTGGAACTCCAGATGATCGGCTTAATGCTGGAATTGGCCCATAGCAAAAGAGGGAAAAAGGTCGACCGGAAGTACTACCAGCGTACACTTCAAGGAAAGAGTGAGTTGAATCGAAGCTTCTTTGCCGCCTATGTGGGGGCATCCCCGGACCCGCATATCGCTCATTCTGCCCTTTGCGGGCTCAGTACTGATGCGCGGATCAGAAAATCTTTGACACTCGACCAGCTCAGCGGCTCAAGTTTTTATTCCGCACAGGAAATCGCGGCAGCCTTGGGCTTTTTCGCGGAGCACGGGCTGATCGTAATGCCGAGCAAGACATCCTACGAGTGGGCTCACGACCTTTTGGCGGAGAGGTTCCGGGAGTATGCCGCCGCTGAATTGGATCCGGCGCTTCGCGACAATATCGAATACCGCGTCGAGGCCAGGGCAAGGCAGAATTACAGGAGCAATGTCAGCGACACGGCGTCTGCCTATCGAGCATTCTTCTGGAACTCCATTCAGTTGCTGATCATCCTCGGCGTCCTCTTTCGGATCTTCCTTCCTGAGTGGTTCTCCGACGGACGCCCTGAGGATGTCACCAGCCGCTTGTATGTGGCCGTTGGCGTCGCACTTCTCGGCTGGGCTGTCTATTTGGCCAGGCTCTTCAAAGGCTTTTTCGTCAGGGTGGCCCATGGCCCGCTGCTGCCCGATTGGTCAGTGGGGCTCGCTGCCCTCGGATTGGCAGTCTATACCTGCTTCCAACCTCGATATTGGATTGTCGCCATCAGTGTCTTGGGTTGTCTGGTGGGGATCAACTTTATTCTGGTTTCCCTGGGAAGAAACTTGGCCGGCCACGCAGCCAAGCGACTTCGAAGGAATGGAGTGACGGCATTGACTACTTGCCTTTTCTTCGGCAGCTTCGGATGGGCTTACACCCCGATTCTTGACCTGTTGCCGGATGCAGGCATGAAGGAAGCCGCAACGATTGGATTGGCGTGTTTTGTTGTCCTCCTGGCGGGCGTGGCGACGGTTCACTATACCTCGAGGCAATCGACCGAGATCTTGCTCGGGTTGGTTGACCGCCGTCGTGCTGCCTAGCTATTGGGGTGTCTCACAAATTCCTCACCTAAACCTCCAGCCCATTCAGCGGATCCGTCAACTCCCGCACCCATTCCAAGGCCTCTCGCCTGCTCTTTAACACTCCTTCCAATTGCAGGTCTTCCAACTGGCTCAAAATCTTGCCGAAAACCGGACCCGGCTTCAGCCCCATTTCGATCAGGTCGCGGCCGTTGATGAGGGGCTTGGGCTTGAGGGGCTGGGCGGCCAGCTCTTCCAGCTTTTCCCGGCAGTACTCGTAGCTGGACAAGTCGCCGTGGCTGGCCAAGCAGTCCAATCGGTGCAGTTCCAGGTGCTTTTCGAAGTTGTCCAGACGCAGGAAGCGCTTCAAGGTGCTCTCCCGCATTTGCCGGACATGGATGAAGCGCAGATGGTGGCGCACCAGTTCCACCACCTCCTCGCGCTGGATATTGGAAAGGCGCAGCCGACGGCAGACCTCGTCCGACATCTTGGCGCCCAATTCGGCATGGCCGTCAAAGCGGATGCGGTCCTTGACGGTGAAGGTGGGGGGCTTGCCCACATCGTGCAGCAAGATCCCCAAGGCCAGATTGGGGTCCGAGATCTGTCCGGCCTTTTCGAACATCAGGCAGGTGTGGACGAAGACATCCCCCTCGGGATGGAATTTGGGGGGCTGCTCGACCCCTTGCATGGCCGCCGCTTCAGGCAGGATCACCTGGAGGATGCCGCTTTCGAGCAGCAAACCGAGACCCCGCGAGGCATCGGGGCCAGTCAGGATCTTCACCAGTTCGTCGCGGATGCGCTCCCGGCTCACCTGTTCGAGATTTGTGGCCGCGGCGCAGACCTGGCGAAAAGTGCCGGCTTCAATTTCGAATCCCAGGTTGGCGGCGAAGCGTACGGCGCGCAAGATGCGCAGCTTGTCTTCTTCGAAGCGCTTGCAAGGGTCGCCGACCGTGCGGATGATCCCGGCTTGCAGGTCGCGGCGTCCTTGGACATAGTCGGTTACCCGTCCGCTGAAAGGGTCGGCGAAGAGGGCGTTGACAGTGAAGTCCCGCCGCAGGGCATCGTCGCGGGCATCGCTGAAGGTCACCTGGGAAGGATGCCGGCCGTCCAGGTAGGCCGTTTCCCGGCGGAAGGTGGTGACCTCGAACTGATGAGGCGCCAGAACCACGATCACCACTCCGAACTGCTTTCCCACTGCAACGGTGTGCTCGAAGAGCCTCTCGACTTCCTGAGGAGGCGCCGAGCAAGCGATATCGACATCCGAGACAGGACGCGAAAGCAGCAGGTCGCGCACCACGCCTCCCGCCAGCAAAGCCGAGTGGCCGGCCTCGCCGAGCCGTCGGGCGATCTCTTGGGCGCCTTTGAGCAGTGATGATTCGAGTCCGGCGAGCAATTGTGATGGGGCCGTGCCTTGAGTTTTTAATTTTTGATCCGGCTCATGCATTTGAATTAGGCAAGGATCCCAAAAATCGGAATGGGGCCGTGTCTTGAATTTTTCGAGGTCATTTCAACATTGCAGACGCCTGAGATAAGAATTCAAAATTCAAGACACGGCCCCGCTGCCCCTTTAGGCTTTGAGCTTGTTGAGGTGTTGGGTCCAGCTGGAATCGGGGAAGTCTCGGTTGCACCAGTCCCGGTAAAAACGGAATTTCTCCATCTGGTTGAGCTCGTAGCAGCTCAGGGCGAGGTTGGGCAGCATTTCCGCCAGCTTGGAAAAGCTCTCCGAAATGCGAAGGGTCTCCTCCCCCTCGCGAACCGCTTCCTGGTGATTTCCCAGGGCGTGGCTGCAACTGGTCAGGTAACTGCGCAGGTCGGCCTGCTCATCCTTGCTTTGCTCCGGCTCAGCCAGCCCCAGCCGGGCCGCCTCAAGCGCCTGGGCGTGCTCGTTGAGGTGGTAGTGGCAGTGGGCGATCTCGATATGCAGCCAGGCCAGTGTTTCACCATCCCGGCGACGCAGCGTCTTGATCTCCAGCAGCTTGAGGTAGGCGTTGAGGGCCGTCCGGTAATCGAGCAAGCGCTGGTAGCAAAGGCCGATCTTGGAGTAGATCTCCTCCAGCCTTTCGAACTGGGGGCTGCAGGAGAGAAGCTTGGAATAGCAGGACAGAGCCTCTTCGTACTCGCCCAGACGAACGTGATTGTTGCCCATGCTCTCATAAAGGTAAGCCATCTCGGGATCGTCGCGCCCGATCAGGGAAATGGCCTGCATGTTGTATTCCAGGGCCTTGCGGTGCTCGTTGCGCCTTTCATGGTTGCGGCTCAATCCGGAAAGCAGCATCCACTGCGCCTCCTGATCCAAGTCGTCGATATATTTGAGGGCTTCCAGACGGGCTTGCAGTGAAGGCTCATCCTGGGCGGTGTACTCATAGTAGGAGCCGAGAAAAAAGTGCACCATCCCATAGACGTCGGCGCTGAACTCGTCCTGGGCGGGGGAAAACATCTTCTTGGCTTCCAGCAGTGATTGAATCGCTCTTTCGTCTTGCTGGAGCAGGTAGAAGCAGATTCCTTTTTGCCCCGAGAAATAGGCCCGTGGATTGCCGCGGCTGGCCAGTTGCTCGCCTTTTTCGTAGTACTCGATGGCCTTCTTGTAGTCCTTCAAGTCATAATAGTGCCCCGCTAGCTGGTCGAGGACATCCAGCCGGCCTTCCTTGGAAAGCCCGGTCTCCAGGAGCCTTTCCAGTTCCCGCACGTCCATGGAGGGCGAGGGTAGCACACTTCAAATCGGATTGGCTTGGCCGAGAAGGGGTCGGAGAACGGCTTTGCCCTGAGATTTAATCTCAGGCCCCACCGGGACAAGCGCGGCGCTGGCTTTTTGTTTTTCAGCAGATTCAAAATTCAAGACACGGCCTCAGCGATGGTGTAAGATTGGATGATCTGATCCTTGCCAACTGCAACGACTTGACTTGGGGGGTATCCAATGCGTCGTAAAGCTTTTGCGGTCTGCCTTATTTTAGGGTTCGTCATGCAGGCACTCTGGGCAATGCAGCAGTCGCCGCCCAGCCGTCCCAACCGACCGACCACCGACACCACGACTGGACAGAACCCGTCCGCGCCTGGAAGTCAAACCTCGCAACCGCGCCTGAGGACACCCCGGATCCTGTACATTTCAGGAAAGGTGATGATGGAGGACGGGGCACCGCCGCCGGAGGCGCTGACGGTTGAAATGGTCTGCAATGGCCGCATCCTCCAGCAGGTGCTGACCCGCAGCAAAGGGCAGTTCGACTTCGAGTTGGGCAACCGCAATGCATTTTCGGCCATCGGCGCGGATGTGAGCGGATCCGATGCGGTCACATTGGGCCAGCAGGGCAGCCAGGATCCCTTCGCCAGCTCCGACTTGGGCAACAACATTCGATCCAGCGGGCTGGGACGCTATGACCTGAACGGCTGCAACGTTCGGATTTCGCCCCTGCCCGGATATGCCTCCAACAGCATCGCGCTGGGATTTCGGAGCATTTTCGACAAGCCCGACGTGGGCAACATCATTCTGCAGCGGCGCAAGGACGTGCAAGGGACCACTGTCAGCCTGAACGCCCTGTCGGCCCCCAAAAAGGCAAAAAAAGCCTACCAAAACGCCCGCAAGGAGCTGCGCAAGAAAGAACCCAAGCTGGACAAGGCGGCCCGGGAGTTGGACAAGGCTGTGACGGTCTTTCCAGAATTCGCCTCAGCCTGGCACTTGATGGGCCAGCTTCGGCTTCAAACTCAGGACGCCGATGGCGCCCGCCAAGCATTCAACAAGTCGATCGAAGCCGACCCCAACTTCCTGAGTCCTTACATCTCCCTGGCTCAAATGGAGGTGGAAAGCTCCAACTGGCCTCAGGCTTTGGGGTTGACCACAACCTTGGTGAAACTGGATCCCTACCTGCCCGTCAGTCAGTACTTCCACGGCGTCACCACCTTCTATTCGGGGCAGATGGAGCAGTCTGCCGACTATCTGGGACGCCTCAAGGAAAGCGGCCAGGCAAAGAATTTCCCGGCCTCTCACTACTTGCTGGGCAGCATTCACAGCCAAAATGGGGACATCCCGTCGGCCGCCCGCGAATACCAGCTTTTCCTGGAACGCTCCAATGTGGCCGAAGAATTGAAGGACAAGATCCGCAGCCAGCTCAGCAAGTGGGAGAAGGAAGGCTTGATTCAACTGGCCTCGGAGGGAAGCGGGCAGTAGGTTAGTTGCAGAAGGGAGTCGGGAGTCCGGAGTCGGGAGTCAGTAAGAAGCTGGACTGATTCGGCTGTCATTTGTCAGTTGAAACCTCACCGCCTTACGACCTTACAGCCTGTCCGCCGGATCCCTTCTTCCTGATTCCTGTCCCTTTCCTCATCCGAACAGGACGGCTTCTTCGCCTCGGGTTTCGATCAGTCTGCGGAGGTGCTCGCGCAGCAGTTGCCAGCGTTTGAGCAGAGCCTTGATTTGGCTGTCCTTCAAAAACGGTTTCATCTGCTGGCTGACCCGATCCGGGCTGAGGTCGTTGAGCTTTTGCCACAGGCTGCGGGGACACCAGAAGATCCTTTCGGGCCGCAGGAACTTTCCGATCGAATCGAAGGCGCGGGTATGGTCGATCAGCCACACGTTCCAGTGGCGGTCGATGAGCCAGTTTCCGAGATTGCGGTCGTCGTTGAAGATGAGGTGGTCGAAGATGACTTTGACCTGAAGCTGACGGCTCCAGGCGAGCCTGTCGGGAGGTTGACGGTTGCGGCGGCGCCGTTCGGCTTCGGTCCAGGCATTTTCAACCCAGAGCTGCATAGTCCCTTCCCGCATCCCCAGGCTGCGCAGAACAGTGGGCGGGACGTTGTCGGTCCCCAGCAGGCGGCTGAGGCGATAAGCGGCAGCTTCGAAAACATAGTCGTCCCGCTGGCGAAGCCGGCTGATGCCGCGTACGCTCTTCGATCGGAAGGATTCAAGGCGAACGTCCCTGAATACAGCGTGTGCCTGCACCCCGTCCTTTTCCAGGAGCAGCTTCAGGGGCCGATTGGTCCCCTGATTCTGAGTCTTTGTCGAGACGGCCCGAGCCGTCCTCAAAAACTCCAAGATTTCTTCCTCTTGGTCGAAGGGGAGCGGTTGCCCGTCCGCTCCGACCCATCGGACATGGCGTGCATCGGGCAGCGGAAATGCTTTGCCGTTGACCGGTTCCTGCACGGCTCCCCAGCCACCTGAAGCAGGTGTGAAGACCCCAACAAGCAGGATGACCATCCGGAGCGGTCGGAGGATTGACTGCATACGGCTCTCCGAGGCTGCTTCAGAGAGAATTCCGGGATGATCTCTCTGGTCCCTGAATGGGCATTGCCGACTATCCGATCATAGCATCGGGAGTACATATTCGATTAACCCGTCCCAATACTGCTGATTTGACGGAAGCACGTGCCGTGTAGCCGCCGAGCGAATGACTGATGGCTAGGCCGCGAGCCAGCAACCTCATCGCGGTCTCTGGCTCCACCGATTCTAGCTCTCCAGTCGTGGCCGCCGCCGGGACGGGCCCGGCGGCGGCCTAGAGAAGCTACTCGATTCAATTCCTCCCACGGGTCAACCGAATGCTTACCATCGGGAGAGGGCCGGGTCGGCTGTACTGGCCGGGTACGGATCTTGGTGAACCGCATCCCTTTTTCGCCTTCACTCGAACAGCCAGCCGACCCGGCACTCCCTCGCCGTTTGGTTTTTTCAGCTCTCTCAGGCCAGGCTCAGCCTCCGTTTTCGTCAGCCGCCCAGATGGCGACCGGCTCGGGATCGCCTTTCAGGCTCACTCCTGAAAGGGCGGACCCTGATGGGTTTTGGCCCCTGTAGAAAGTGATTTGGCCTTGAGTCTGCAGGGTTTCCTTGTAGTGCAAGATCCCGGTAGCGGGGTCGAATGTGGCCTCCAGCGACGAAGTTGGATTGTTCGGGAATTCGATTCTTGCCGTCGTATCACTGGTTGCAACCACAAAGAAGTTGGTCCCGGTTTGAAAAAGCGACTCGGTGCCCTGAGCGGTGTCGGAGAGAACGATGAACCAGGGATTTCCGTTGTTGACAAAATCAAAGATGCTCGTGGCGTTGGTCAATTCGAACGCGTTGCTGTCAGCAGCGGCCGCAGCTGATCCATTGGCCTTGAGTACGGCTGCCTTTTCGGCGTCGGCAGCGGGATTGGCATTGCTTTCTGAACTCATTGAACTCATTGTCTTGCCTCCTTGTTTAAGCTTTCTCCTCAACTTTCGCTCCGGTTCAGGCTCAAGCAGGTTCGCACTCCTTCGGGATGGACCCAAATGACGGACCTGAAGCGATGAGTTTTCCTGAAAGAACCTGATGTCGAAGCTCTATGTGGATACTGCCGCCGGGCCGGAGGCTATCTCAGTTTTTTTTGGCGCGGGAGTAAGGAGGGGCCAGCGGGCTCCTCCTTCGGCTCAACGCCAGTCGCCTTGCAGGACGAAGGCAGCCCAGTAGTAGGGATCGCTGCGCCCCCGCTCCCTCCAGATCGACAGCTGGGCATGCCGCAGCGCCTGTGCCGGGCGGTCGCCCTGCGTCAGCCGGCGGTAAAAGCGTTCCATCAGGTCAGCGGTGGTCCGGTCCTGCAGCCGCCACAAGCTGGCTACCACGCGCGCTGCGCCGGCGTACATGAAGCCACGCGCCAGCCCGACCAGCCCTTCGCCGCGGATTTCCTCGCCCAAGGCTGTCTGGCAACCGCTCAACACCACCAAGTCGGCATTGAGCCGGACGTTGTAGATGTCGCGCAGGTTCAGGAACCCGTTCAGCCGCTGCCCCTGATCGTCAAAGCGGGACAGCACCAGGCCGGAAAGTTCCGGGTGGCGGGAATCGACCAGGCCGTGAGTGGCGAAGTGGACGAAGCGGTAATCTTTGAGGCGGTCCTGCAAGACGTTGGAGCGGCTGGCATCGAAATCGCGGGCCATCCAGTTCGATTCGAAAGGGGCCAAGCCGGCGATGGCCCTTGCTTCACGCCGGGTGGCGGGCAGCCGCTCGAACCTGCCTGCCGCTGCCTGGCGCTCCAATCGAGGCGATTGGTCAGCCCCGGCTTTGCTTTCCCCTGCGGAGGGATTGCTCAGACGCGGGTCGGAAGCTTCGAAAACCGGATCGGCCAGCACGGCCACCATTCGGGGTGCGGCCGGACGTCCGGAGAGCTGGCGGCGCTGCACGGCCAATGCCGAAGCCGAGGGCAGGTAGGTGACTTCAAAGCGTTCCAGCAAGGGCAGCGACCGGGATCCCGGCTGGGGCAAGGCGGCAAATGGAATGTAGTGCAGGACACCATCGGCCACGACCACCAGGCGGCTCTTGTCCATCAGGCCTGCCGCCGGCTCCAAGAGCATCCGGCCCAGCGCGGCAGCGGCTTCTTTTTCGTCCCTGCCGGAGCGCAGGTCGATGGTGCTCAAGCGTTGGTGGAGCAGCCTGGCTGCAGATTCGATAACCGGGCGTCCCGGCAATTCGAAGGCCTGCACCGTATCGCTGCTCACGCACCACAGAAAACTGCGTTCTTCACCCAGGGCATACTCCATGAGCAGAGTATCTTTGTCGATCAGGCCCTGGATCTGGGAGAATTCCAAAGGGCCGGGAAGCGTCAAGGCGGCATAGGCCGGGTTGCTGAGTCGGATCTGGGCCTCGAGGCGGTCCAATTGGGCCAAAACGGCTTCGATGTCCTGGGCGAGATAGCCCGCTTCCGCCTCGCCGCCGGGGTTGCCCAAAAGCTTGACGCGGCTTTCGGTGAGGGCATTGAGCCGGCTGCGCAAATCCGTCTCGCGTCTTGACAAGTCCTCTGGGATTCCCTGGCGAATCTCAGCCTCAGCTTCGACAAGAAGCTCGATCAGAGTGCGGGCGCGGGCGCGTTCGCTGATCTGCAGCGCCGTTCGATGGTGCTTGGCCGCAGGCTCGGCACGGTGCAACGCCATCAGCAGATCGATGTACTGTTCATAAGCCTGCTGCTGAGTGCTCCAGAAGGAAGATCGAAGGTCGGGGCTGCTCAGCCTGGTTCGAAGCGATTCGATCACCTTCACAGCCTCTTCCAAGCGGACGCGCGCCCCTGGCAGATCCTCCATACGGCGTTCAGCGCGGGCCAACAGAGTCAACGACTCGGCTTGCGCCACCGGATCGCCTGCCAGGCGGCGCAGCTGCAGAGCCTGCCCCAGCAGATCGCGGGCTTGGCCGGGCCGTCCGGAAAGAAGGTGGCCCCGGCCGGAAAGCTGCAAGGCATCCGCCGCCGTGTGACGATCCTTTTCAGGAGGCGAAAGCTGCAATGCCTGATCCGCCAACTCCAGGGCCGGGCCGGGCTCTCCCATGTCGATGTGCAATCGGGCCATCTGAGTGAGGGTGCGGGCCCGGTCGAGGGGGTTGCCGGCTGTCTTGAGCAGTTCAAGGGCCTGCTGGTTGAGGCGCCAGGCTTCTCGGGGGTTGCCCAAGCGCTTGTGGACCAGAGCCTGGTTGTTGAGCGTAAAGGCCTCGCCGCGGGCGTCGCCCGCCTGACGCCGCAGCGGAAGCGCCTGGTCGAAAAAGGCCAGGGCGCGCTGAGACTCTCCCAGATGGTAGTAGGCGAAGCCCAGGTTGTTGAGCACGATGGCTTCCCAGCGCTGCTCGCCGACGGCTCGGAAAATCTGCAGCGCTTGCTCATAGGCCAGCAATGCCTTGTCGTTTTCGCCCAGGCGCCTGTACAGCCGGGCGCGGTTGTTGAGCGTCTGTCCCCGGCGCAGGGAGTTTTTGGAGCCCTCCAAGAGCTCCAATGCCTTCTGATTGGAATCCAGCGCCTGCTGAGGACGGCCCAGGCTGTCGTAGACGCCGCTCAAGTTGAGCTGGGCGGCCAGTTCCAACTGTGGCGCCTGCGCAAGGCCGATCGACTCGATCATCCCCTCGTAGCAGCCCATGGCCTCGCGCCGTTGGCCTTCGGCCTGGGAAATGAAGCACAAGTTCAAGGTGGAGGCAGCCTCTCCGTAGCCGTCCTTCACTTGCCGGTAGAGGGGAATTGCCTGCTCAAAGAACTGCCGGGCTTTTTGCCGCTGGCGGAGAAAGAGCTGGCAAAGCCCCATGTCGTTGAGGGCTGAAGCTTGAAAGGCGCGATGCTGCAGCGCCTCCCAAAGGGGAAGCGCCTGCGAGTAGTGCTCCAATGCCTGGGCCAGTTGATTGACCAACCGATAGAGCACGGCGATGCAATGCAGTGCACGGGCCTGACCTGCCTGAAAACCCAGGCTGCTCCAGTGAGAGAGCTCTTGCCGGTAGCTCTCGATAGCCTGGCGCCTGGCCTCGGCAGTTCTCTTGGAGTAGAGCTGGGCGCCTTGCATACGAGCCGCCTCGGCGGCCAGTCGGGAACGATCCTGGGGGCTTGCCTCGGGCAGGCGTTCGAATCGGATTTCGTAGACGCCCTTCCACTCCTCGAGGCAACTCACCCAGATGCGGTGCGATCCGCCCGATTCCGTCCGGATGAGCAAAGACTCCACGCCCAAGCGATCAATGGGGCTGTCGGCTGAATCGAGCTTGTACCCGTTCGGTCCTTCCGCCCTTAGATCCACATCGACTTCGCCGCGCTGATCCGCCTGGACGAGCCAGTTTCCAGGAGGCAGGTCGATCCTGTAGCCATGCGTCTCGCCAGGGGTGATGCGGCGCTCGACCGACTCGCCGGGATCCAGTTGCTGCGCCTCCTGGGCCGACCCGGTCGGGCACAAAAAAGCCAATATCAGACAAGCACCCCAATATCGAAGGCTTAAGACCATTCCCAGCTCTTATCCTGTCCATTACGATGGCACGCGTCAAGAAGCTTCTCAAAGTAACCCCGCAGAGGAGGGATGGGGTAAGAAGAATCTGTGATGGTTCCTTTTTCGCCTGCCCGGGGGCTGCACCTCCGAGCGGAGCGCCCGCATCTTGAGGCTGTCGTAAAAGTCGCTTCTGCCGAAAGAACGCTCCTCTTCCAGCGCCCATTCAGGGCGCCTCATGCTTTGTGGATCTGTTCCGGTGGCCGCGC
>JANQFM010000442.1 GCA_028277865.1 Acidobacteriota bacterium | reverse complement strand
GTTGCGGATCCCGAATTGCTTGACAGTGACCGTCTCCCCTTCGAAGCGCCCCTTGACCGCTTCCAGGATGCGGAAGGTGTAAAGCGAGTAGGGAAGCCCTCGCGAGTCCACTCCCTCACTGGCCGCCAGGCACTGGCCGGTGAAAATCCTGCTGGATCGCTGAACGATCTCCTGCAGGTTCATCGGCCTGAGCGTCGTAGCCTGCAACAGCGAGAGCGCCAGGCAACACAACAAGCCCGCCAAAACAGTCGGCACTTGCCGCGAGGCAGAATTTCCAAAGGTCTTCATGTTGTTCTCCACCGGTTTTGGATTGCTGTTCGAAGCCTGCCGCGCGTGCAAGGGAGCGGCTGGGAGGCCATTGTGGGCAGACGGTAGGGGTGAAACTGCAATGATTCCTTCATATTCTGACACCGATGCCTGCATCGCAAATCCTTCGCGAGCCCTTGATCAGACATCTGGATGCCAATATTTTAGCGCCCGTTCCGACCGCCCACAAGCTGGTACTCGAACCTGGACTGGCTGGCCCCGCAGCAGGGCAGCATTTCCCCAGCCCCGCCCGCTCGCAGCTCGCCTGTTGAAGGCGGCCAGGGTCAATATGCCCCGTCGTTGCGCCTTTGCGCGAAATCTTCAGGCCACCCTTTTCACCAGCATGACCGTGATGTCGTCGTGCTGGGGGTGGTCTGCGGCGAAGGCGTCGATCTCTGCGAAGAGTTGGTCGATGATCTCAGAGGCAGGCTTTTCGCGGTGGGCTTGCAGGCAGCGGACCAGGCGTTCTTCCTCAAACTCCTCTTCGGAGCTGTTTTGCGCCTCGACCACGCCGTCGGAATAAAAGGCCAGCAAGTCGCCGGGCGCCAGTTCGAAGCGGCTCTCCTGAAAAGGTATGGCGGGAATCAAACCCAGCGGCGGGCCGGTCGACTTCCAGTGCTCCACTTTCCCTTTCGCAGTGAGCAGGATGCCGTCGTTGTGGCCGGCGTTGACACAGATCACCGCTCCCGTTTCCGGTTCGATGCGGGCCAGGATGGCTGTGGCGTACTTGCTGGCGGGGGTTGTGGCGTAAAGGAGTTCGCTGGTGCGGCTCACCAGGCCGACCATGGACGGCTCGCCGGGGATCAAGGCCCGCATGGTTGCCTGGATATTGCTCATCAGCAGCGAAGCGGGAATCCCCTTGCCCGAAACGTCGGCCACGCAAAACAGGTGAGGGTTTTCCGGCATCGCCTCGCCCACCGGCAGGACGTCGTAGTAATCGCCGCCCACCTGACGGGCGGCGCGGCTGTAGGCGGCTGACTCAAATCCTTTCACTTGGGGCAGCTGGGCCGGAAAGAGGTCTTTTTGAATGCTGGCGGCCACTTCGAGTTCCTGTTCCATCTTGCGCTTTTCAAGCGACTCGTGGAAGTGCCATCCGTTTTCCAGGGCCACTACGGCCTGTGCGGCCAGCCCGGTTCCGAAGCGCAGATCCTGTTGGGTGAATTGCAGCCCTCCCAGGCGGGCGCCCAACACCACAAGACCCATCAAGGCGCCTTTGGAGCGGAGCGGAAAGACGACCGCGCCCTTTTGCTGCTTCAGAGCGTCCTTGAAGTCACCGTCCTGCAGGTCCTCCACCCGAACGGCCTCTTCAAGTCCGTCGGCCGCTGCCCGAAGCGTCTGCGGATCCGGAAGCTTGAGGCCACGCTTGCGCAGCACGTGTGGATGACCCTCCTTCCAGGCGGACACCCCGTAGCGGCTCACACCCCAGCGCCCCGCCAAGGTGAGTGCCAGCAGGCGGGCCACGTCGTCGGGGTTGAGGATGGAGGTCAGGCTTTGCACCATTTCCAGAAGGGCCTGCAAATCCTGCAGGTTCTGATCCAGATCGCGGTTGAGCCGTTGGGTTTGAGCGTGGGATCGGGCATTGCCGATCCCGCTGGCTGCGATTCCCAGCAAAGCCTTGAGGAATTCCTCTTCCGAGGGATCCCCCTTCCTCATGGCCTTTCCCAGCCCCATCAGGCCGACCAGCTCTTGGCCGTCCATGATCTTGTTGAGCTGATCGATGCCGGCCTGGCGAGCCTTTTCCTCATCGAAGGTCTGACCCGGCTTGAGGCCCGGCAAACCGCGCGTCAGGGCCAGCCGAAGGGCTCCGCCTTCGGAGACGGCGATCAGGCCCTTGCCCACCAGCCGCCTTCCCATGACGGTGCGCAGAAGGTGCTTCAGCAGGCGGTCCAGGTCCAGGGAGGCGTGCAGAAACTGGGCGGATTCCAGCAGAGACTCCAACAAAGTGGCATTGAGGCTGGTTTTCATCGTTTTGTAGGGAAATGGCACCGCAGAGAGTTGCCACCGAGACACAGAGCGCCCGGAGAAAAACCGGAAAAAGCCTCTGTCCTCTGTGCCATTGTGCCTTTGGGCATCCCCTCTCTGGTCTGAGGCGCTGCCTCACAGGGGTTTCTTGGGTCTGATTCTCTTGAGCAATTGGATCTGGTTCTTGTTGCCCAGCTCCATGTCGTAGTGGACTTCGTCCATCAGGGTGCGGATCAAGCGCAGGCCCAGGCCGCCTTTTTTGCGCTTTGCGATCAGTTCCTCCAGTTCTTGAGGCTCGATTTCGGTCGGGTCGAAGCCTCGCCCG
>JANQFM010000749.1 GCA_028277865.1 Acidobacteriota bacterium | reverse complement strand
TGGAAAAGCTCATCGAATTGATTGAGAGGAACCCCCTGCAGGGCAACCTGCCCGACAAAGGGGTCCGAGCCGGGTCCGAAAAAGCCGGCCGGAATCGGATTTTCGGAAAAGTCGACGAATGTCGCCCCGCCTGCAGGCGTCGAAAAAAGGTCTACGCCGGGCTGGATGATCCCTTCGGTCCCCTGTGCCTGTGCAGCCAAGGGCAAAGCCGCCAGGGCAAGGAGACTGAGTACCGTAAAACACAAAGCCGGTCTGCGAACCGCACAAAAACCCTCTCGGGAGAGTCCGGTTGATTCGAAGTGCCGCATCTTCTCCTCCTCTTTCGCATGGATTACGGGAGCCTGAAAACTCCGCCCGGAGTATAGCAGGGGTGCGCGGCGGTGTCAGTTGTTGTCAGTTTGTCAGTTGTCGGTTATCAGTTGTCAGTTCGGATGGGGAGCAGAGGGATCCTGTTCCCCGCAGCCAAGGATCCCCTTTCCCCTCCCAACTGACTACCGACAACTGGCAACTGACAACTATCGCCCCATGGACTTGCGGTGTTGGCTGTGTTATAGATGTTGCCCTATCGCGAGGATGTCCGGTCCAAGAAGGTCAAACGAATGGGGGATGGGATGAGGCTGTCACGGCGGGAATTCCTTCAATCCGTGGCACTTGCCGGAGCTTTGCCGGCACCGCTCAAGAGCGCTTTGGCGCTGCCGGACTCCTGTTGGCTGGAAGTGCTGATCCCCTTCATCGTCCAGGATCCCTCGAGGGGCTACTCTTCGGAGATCGTCTTGCCTTCGGGCGCTTTTGCGGGCAAGCAAGGATACCGCCAGCCGGACGGATTCTCCGAGTACGAGATCCTGGGATACGGCCCTGGCGGCAAGCCCCTGAGCACGGGGCGCTTTGAGATCCCTCCCATGCACACCACGGTGGTCCGACTGTCCGACCTGTACGCCTCGCAAAGCGTGCTGGGCGCGGCGCGTGTGCGCATGCGGCCCCGATTGGGAGGCTTGGCTCATTTCACCGACCTTTTCAGCGCCGCCTTCGTGCGTTGGAACATGGGGGCCGGATACAGCTACGTGCACGGCTATCCCGACCCGCCACAGCTGAAGTCGGGCGACTACATCTCGATCCTCTCCATGCCCCGCGCCTCGGGGAATTCCTTTTTGTCGGTCTTCAATCCCAATCCGTCTGAAACCCAGGCCCGCATCGAAATCTTCTCGGCCCAAGGCAGGAGGCTGTCGCAGGCCCAGACCCCTCTGGCAGCCTTTGAAAGCCGCATTTTCGATGTGCGCAAGCGCCGCTTCGTCCCTGAAGTGGCACAGGTCTGGGAGGACGGCGCTGCCTCCGGTCGGATGTCCGAGGCGACCGTCGTCGTGTCGAGCCCCAAAGGGCGTCCCAAGGTATTTTTCTTCTTCCTCAACGGGGATGGGCAAAAACGCTTTTCCTGCGAGCATCCTGTCTTGCAGGGCGGCTTTCAGACCCAGGCCTCCCAGGCCTCGCCTTTCAGCAGCGAGGGACAGTTTCAGGCCCAGGCGATGGTCTTCACGCCGCTCTTTTTTTTCGGCTTTGCCAGCCGCGGCCTGACTTTGGACAGCCGAGCCTATCTGGGTGCCGGACGCCCGGTCGAGGATCCCCAGTGGCTGCACCCGTTCCTGTCGGGCCGCGACGGACGCGTCTACTGGTCTTCTCAGCACGACCAGGAATTCGCCCGTCAGGTCGGTGCCCAGGCTCATCAGGGCGTCCTGCGACTGTCGCCTCACCAGCTGCAGGTCATCGACAGCCGCAAGCTGCCCTTGACGGACGCCTTCGCAGGAGGCCTGGGAGTGGCCTGCCGTCCGGTCACCAACCACACCTTGATGAAGATCGAAATCGCTGTCCGCGAGTGGCAGGCCGTCACTTACTCGCACTTTCGCCCCGGCGGCAGCTCTTCGCGCTCCCTGCTGAAAATCGAAGAGCGCCAGGGGCTGGCTTCGGACTACATCATCTCGGGAATCCATGTGGAAGGCCAAGACCAGGCCTGGAAGCGCGACGCACTGCTCTCGGTGATGAACATCGAATTCGACGGCGGCAACGGCAGCCCGGTGCTGGAGCTGTTCGGCAAGCACGGATTCGTAGCCCGCCGCAGCCTTCCCCAACTGCCCGCCCTGGCCTGCCGCTTTTACTGGGCCTCGGACCTCTTTCCCCAGGCACGGTCCCAGGAAGGCCCCTTTTCCATTCGCCTGATGGATACTTCGGCCGTCAGCATCATCGCCGCCGTCCACTTCGACTTTCAGCGCCGCCAACTGGCCGTCGACCACGGCTCGGACCGCTTCTCGACCTACCTCAACTATTCCTGCTGAAGAGGGTTTGCTACAGAGTCACAGAGAGCACAGAGATCTCTCTTCTCTCTGTCCTGTGCGTCTGCTCTTTGTGCCCTTTCAGCGGTTTCTCCCCTGCTCCCGCCTGCGGACCCGCTGAATGAACCAGGCCGCCAGCCGGGCCGT
>JANQFM010000747.1 GCA_028277865.1 Acidobacteriota bacterium | reverse complement strand
ATGGGGACCGAGCTCTCAGAATCGGCGTTGCCCTGCAGAGCATGGCAGCAGGTAAAGGTAGTGTTTTCGGTGGGACCATAGCCGTTTACGAGGCGTAGCCTCGGGAAGAGCTTTACCACCTGCCGCATGTGCGTCGGCGAAAGGACGTCCCCGCCCGCCAGCAGCTGGCTCAGCGGGCGCAGGCCTTCCAGGTGCTCCTCGGCCATCTGGTGGAAGAGCCCCGCCGTCAGCCACAAGGTGCTGACCTGTTGGCGGGCGATCAGCCGGCCCAGACGTTCCAGCGAGTTGCGCCCCTGGGCGGACAGCGTCAGCCTCCCTCCGTTGAGCAGCGGACCCCACACCTCCAGCGTCGAGGCATCGAAGGAAAGGGGCGCGAAGTGCAGGAAGGTCTCGTCGGCGCCGAAGCGAATGTAGCCGGACTCGCGCACCAGCCGCACCACCGCCCGCTGCACGACGGCCACCCCCTTGGGGTCGCCGGTGGATCCCGAGGTGTACATCAAGTAGGCCAGGCTGTCCCCATCGACAGCCGCAGAAGGTGAGGCTGCCATGGATCCTGCCGGACTCCCATACGGCATCTCCAGCACTGAGACGCTCTCGGGCCATTCCGCGTTTTGCGGCGGCGAAAGGATCAGGGAAATCCCGGCGTCCCGTGCCAGGTAGCCGATCCGACGGGACGGGTAGGAGGGGTCCAGGGGCACGTAGCAAGCGCCCGCCTTGAGGGTCCCCAACAGGGCCTCGGCCAGTTCCCCGAAGCGCTCCGCCGCCACCCCTACCGCCTCTTCGGGCTTCACCCCGCGGCGCTGCATCAGCCCGGCCAGCCACTCGGCGCGACGGTCCAGCTCGCCGTAGCTGACGTGCCAGGCGGCGCTGTGCTGACTGTCCCCAGCAGCTTGGTGACTGTCCCCAATCGAGGGCTCGAAGACGGAGGCCACCCGATCCGGGGCGCTCCGGGCCACCTCCTCGAACTGGCGGTGGATCACATGAGGCCCGGAGGGCAGGGAGCGGCGCCCCGCCCATTCCTGCAATTGCCTGCGCTCCGCCTCGCCCAGCATGGGAATCCGGCCCACGGCTTGCTGAGGATTGCGGATCATTCCCTCCAAGAGGTTCTTCAGATGCTCCAGCAGGCGCAGCACCGCTTCGTCCTCCAGGCGTCGACGGTCGTAAAAGGCCCGCACCTTGAGCGCCTTTTGGGGTTCCACCGCCAGGTTGAGGGGATAGCCCGTGGGCGGGTGCTGGTAATTGCAGGTCAAGATGCGCAGCCCTTCGCTCTGCTGGGCTTGGGTGACCTGGGCAGGCAGGTTTTCAAAGGCAAAGACCGTCTCGAAGAGCGGCTGCCCCGCCGCGACACCACTCGAGCGCTGCACCTCGACCAGTGGGCTGAACTCGTAGTTGCGGACCTTCACCAGCTGCCTGTAAAGCGCTTTCAGCCAGGCGGCAAGCGGCTGACTGGCGTCGACCTCGACCCGCAAGGGCAACGTGTTGACGAACATTCCCGCGATCAGCTCCACCCCCACCAGATCCCCGGGGCGGCCCGAAACCACAATTCCGAAGACCACGTCGCGGCAGCCGCTGTAGCGGCTCAGCAGCAAGGCCCAGGCGGCTGTCACCAGGGTGTTGAGGGTGATCTGGCTGCGCCGCGCCAGCGATTGGAGAGCCTGGGTGGACTCCCGGCTCAAGACAGCGTGCACCTCGCTGGAATCGACCCCGTCGCCGTGACGGGCGGGCCGGTCGATGCCCAGAGGGGTGGGGCTCGAAAACCCCTTCATCGTCCGTTGCCAGTATTCCCGGGCCTGCGAGCGGTCCTTTTTCTGCAGCCAGGCGATGTAGTTTCGATAGGGCCGTCCGGGCTTCAAGCGGGGCATCCTGCCCTCGATCAGGCAGGCATAGATGAACCAGAATTCCTGCACCAGCATCACCTCGGACCAGGCGTCCAGCAGCAGGTGGTGATAGCTCCACACCAGACGGTGGGATTCCTCCTTCATGCGGATCAGGAAGAGCCGCAGCGGAGGAGCCTTGAAAAGGTCGAATCCGCGCCGGCGGTCCTCCTCCAAGAAAGCCCACAGGCGCTCATCCCGCTTCCCATCGGGCAGCTGCCGCCAGTCCTGTTCGTTCCAGGGCAGAGCGACGGAGCGGTGGACCACCTGGACCGGCTTTTCCAGCTTTTCCCATACGAAGGTGGTGCGCAGGATGGTATGGCGTTCGATGACCTTCTGCCAGGCCTGGCGCAGCGCCGCCACGTTCAGGTCGCCCTGCAGCTCCCAGGCGAACTGTTCGAAGTAAAGCCCCGGGCTGGACTCGTAAAGCGTCTGAAAGAGCATCCCTTCCTGCATGGGCGTCAGGGGATAGATGTCTTCGACGTTCCTCATAGCCATACTCTTCGCTTTGCTCATCTCAACTGGCTCCATCCGTGCGTTTATGTGCTTGGTGCATTGGACTTTTCTGGTCTTCTTGCTGCCTTGAGCTGATGGAAAGCCGGTCCTGTCCGGCCCGGCTTTCGCGGCTTTCGATCTGATCCACCAAATTGGAAAAGCCTTCGGTATCGAGGTCGAGCAAGGGGAAGCGGCCCTCGGATGCACCCTCCTGACCCGCATCCTCGACCGATGGCTCCGGCGACGCCTTCGGCTCTCCTGCCTGCTGCCCCTCCACTTCGAGGGAGGCCGCCAGGGAGGCCACCGTGGGGTGGTCGAAGAGGCGCTGGGGGTCCAGCCTCAGCCCCTGCTTGGCGGCCCGCGCCACCACCTGGATGACCTGCACCGAGTCGCCCCCCAGCTCCAGGAAGTTGTCCTCGGCGCCCACCTGGCGCACCCCCAGCACCTCCTGCCA
>JANQFM010000739.1 GCA_028277865.1 Acidobacteriota bacterium | reverse complement strand
CTGGGACGATCCCGCTTCGGACTGCTCATCGCCTCGCACCCCCAGTCTTCGTCCGGGATTGCCGCCTGGGCGGCCCGCTTCCCCTCCCATCCCTATGCGGCGCCGCTCGTTGCCTGCCTGGATTCAAGCGCTGCAGCGATGGCGCTGGGGCTTTGCGCCGCACTGTCGCGCCAATGTGTCGAACAAGCGAGCCTTTTGCGACGAGCAGCATTGTACGCCGAGGGGCGGCCTCCCGACCTGCCGGCGCAATTGCATCGCTTGGAGAACCTCGACTGGGAAGGATTGAACGACGAAGAGCGTGCCGGCTGTTTGCCGCTGCTGATCCTGGCCGATGCCGAGGCTTTCTCGGCACAAGATCTGGAATCGATTGGGCGCCTTCTCAGTTCAAATCTGCCCGTCAAGCTCCTTTTACTGGGAGGGGAGCTGCAAAGCGGATTCGATCCGCTGCTGCTGGCCCTGGCCGTCCCCTCGCCGCCGCCCTTCCTGCTTTCCAGCTCCATCGCCTATCCTCACCATCTGGCAGAGGGGCTCAGGGCGGCGCTGCGCCATCCCGGACCTGCCCTGATCCACTTGGACGCGCCTTCTCCCTCCGCTCACGGCTTCGAGACATCGCAAACCCTGCAACGGGCACGTCTGGGCGTCGAAGCGCGCCTGCACCCGCTTTTCCGATCCGATCCGGCGGCTTCGGGAGTGCTGGGGCTTCGCATCTCTCTGCAAGGCAACCCCGCAGCAGATGCCGATTGGGGCGAACTGGACCTGGTCGGGTGGGCGCTCGGTGAAAAGCGGTTTGCAGAGCACTTCTCTGCGCTGGAGAATGAGGAATGCACCCTGACGGTGAGGGACTACCTGCAACTGCCCCCGACGGAACGCAGCCGACATGTACCCTATGTGGAGGGCTCCGGCAAGCGCCTGCGGGTCAGCCCGGCTTTGACCCGCATGGCTGAACGGCGTTTACGGCTGTGGAAGATCTATCAGGAACTGGCCGGTGTGGAAAACCCCTTCATCGAGCGCCTGCGCCAACAGGCCGAGCAAGAGGCTATGACCCGCCAGCAAGAGAGTTTCGAATCGCTGAAGCAAGAATCGGAGCAACGCATCGCCGGCATCGAGCAAGACCTTGACCAGCGCATGGCCACCCTGCTGCGCCAACGCCTGAGAACGCTGGCCGGCCTGAGCGACTCCGGCTGATAGAGGAAACCCCTTCGCGGGCTCCCAAAAATGCTTTTCACCGAAAAACACCCCAGCTTCCGCCACGGCGTCCATCCCCCCGAATGCAAGGACGCCACCCACGGACGCCCCATCGAACGCTTCCCCTTCGTCGACCAGTACGTCCTTCCCCTTTCACAGCATATTGGTGCGCCCTCCGTCGCAGTGGTCCAGGCGGGTCAGGACGTCCGCAGGGGCGAACTGATCGCCAAGCCTGGAGGATTCGTCTCCACCGCCCTGCACTCACCCGTCACCGGACGCGTCATGGCCCTCGAGCCCCGCCTGCACCCCAACGGCAAGATGATGCCGGCCATCGTGATCCGCGCTGACCCCTATTCCAGCCAACGACCCTCGCCTGCCCCTCCTGTCCAGCCGCACA
>JANQFM010000718.1 GCA_028277865.1 Acidobacteriota bacterium | reverse complement strand
CGCATCGCCTCCCCTCCATCGGGGCGGCATGCCGCCCCGATGGAGGGGAGGCGATGCGCCATTCTTTGGCTCCACCGGTTCTAGCTTTCCAGTCGTGGGCTCCGCCGGGGCAGGCCCGGCGGCGGCCCGGAGAAGCTACTCGATTCGATTCCTCCCACGGGTAAACCGAATGCTTACCTCTGAAGAGAGGGCGGCGAGCTTGCAACCTCTGAGAATGCAGGCTTTCGCGCGGGCATCCTTCGCCTGTGGCTTAGCCCCAATGCTGTTCACGTAAGGGGGAATTGGGCTGGAAGATATGGAGGCCACGTGCCGGGCTTGTCCCGGTCGGGCCGTGTTTAGTAACCAGACCCAGTTTAAAAACGCTGTCGCCACCACGGAGCTTGACTCCGTGGAGCGATGCTTCATGGCTGGGATACAAGCGCCGACAAGATCCCCCAGCCCAGGCAGGCCCGCTCAGCCGGCACCTGCAACCCTTCGCCACCCTGAAATTCGGAGATTTTTCGGGCACTTGTGGCAATCCGGCCATCTCGCCCCTTGCGTGGGAAACATCGCCCCACCGAGACAAGCTCCGATGGTGGCGAATTGAGCTTTTGGCCCGGTTCTGGTCTCTAAACACGGCCCCACGGAGACAAGCTCCGATGGTGGCCATCTCTGTGTACAGTCACTCGAACCAACCTGAAATGAGCAGCCTTGGGCTTGGCCCTGGCTTAGCCCGGGTTAGGCCGCCGGCTGAGCGACCGCCTCGTGATCCTGGCTGGAAGCCAGTATCGATAAACAGAACTGGAAGGCTTGGCTGGCGGGCACTCCGCGTGCGCCCGCCTGCCCCAGCAGGCAAGCCATGCGGGGATGGGCGCAGCGCTGGACAGCCTGCAGCTGGCGGTTGTTCAAAGACGCAATTGCCGACTGCATCCATCTGCCGCTGACTTTATGGCGCTCCGCAAAGCTGCACAGCCAAACGGCCAACGTGAAGGGACGCCTCGAGTACTCCTGCGGCCACAGATCACGGTAGCGCAGGATCAGCCGCTTGGCGCCCGACCTGGAAAGCCCCATCTCGTCGGACACGAACCTGACCGCCTCTGAAAACCAACTCCATTGCGACCATTCTCTCCATCTCATCCACATGGCATCCTCCTCTTTCTCTTCAATAACGTTATTTCACAAAATCTGAAATATTTCCGAAAAATGGAGATTTTGAACCTCATAACGTTGTAGTATACTCAGACCCGATGACATCCCAGCTACCGAGCGGTTTCAGGAAGCGCTGCCCCTCTTGCGGAAAGGGGGTCGAGATCGAGGTTTCGGATGTGTTGGCAGCGCTTCTGGAGAGGGTGGACGCGTTCAGTGTGGTGGAGGCTCTGGCCATTCGCCCCGACGCCCGCAGGATCGGCGGATCGCTGATGGGCAAAGCCCGAACCCAGGCTAAAAAGGCGGCCGGCCGTAAAAACGTCAGCAAGGCCCGGCGGGCGTTGGGGAGTAGTCCAAGGCCCAAAGCCCAAAGCCCAAAGTCGGGCGAAAGGGAATAGGGAGAATCAGACCACCCATGTCAGTCGTCAGTTAGTTAGGATGGTACATTCTGCAGACCTTGGACCTTGGACCTTGGACCTTGGACCTTGGACCTTGGACCTTGGACCTTGGACCTTGGACCTTGGACCCGGACTCGACCCATGGCCTGGAAACTTCGCGACTACCAGCGGGATTGCCTCAAGACGATCGGCGACAGCTACCTGCTGGGCGTCCGCCGGCAATTGGTTTCCCTGCCCACCGGGACCGGCAAGACGGTCGTCTTCTCCTCCTTCCCCGGCTATTTCAAGATGCGCAAGCGGATGCTGGTGCTGGCCCACCGCGAGGAACTGCTGGTCCAGGCCCGCGACAAGATCCTGTGCGCCAACCGGGACTTGAAGGTGGAGATCGAGCAGGCCGCCCGCAAGGCTTCGCCGGACAGCGACGTGGTGGTGGCCAGCGTCCCCACTTTGGGGCGTGCAAACGCGCAGCGCCTGCAGCGGCTCGACAGGGAGGAGTTCTATCTGCTGGTGGTGGACGAGGCCCACCACTCGACGGCCGAGACCTACCGGCGGGTACTGGAGTACTTCGGCGTTTTCGAACCTGATACCCGCAAGCTGCTGGTGGGTTTCACGGCCACCCCCAAGCGGGGCGACGGTCAGGGTCTGGACGCCGTCTTCGAAGAGATCGTCTTCTCGCGCAACCTGCCCGAGATGATCGAATCGGGCTACCTGTCGCCCATCGCGGGCTACCGGGTGGAGACCGAGGTCGACCTGAGCAAGGTGCGCAAGCGCATGGGCGACTTCGTGGTCCGCCAGCTGGCCGAGACGGTCAACGTACGGGCGCGCAACCGCATCATCATCGACGTCCACCAAGAGTACCTCAAACAGCGTCCCACCCTGGTCTTCTGTGTGGACGTCGAACACGCCTGCAACGTGGCCCAGTCGTTTTCGGAGGCGGGAGTCCCCAGCGGAGTCATCACCGGCGAGACTCCCCGCAACGAGCGTGCCGCCATCCTGCAGCAGTTCCGCCAGGGCGAGATCGAGGTGGTGACCAACTGCATGGTGCTCACCGAGGGCTTTGACGAGCCCTCGGTAGCGGGGATCATCCTGGCCCGGCCCACCCGTTCCAACCTGCTTTACACTCAGATGGTCGGGCGCGGCACCCGTCTGCATCCAGACAAGAAAGACGTCCTGGTCATCGACATTGTGGATTTGACCAAAGACCGTCAGGTGGCCACTCTTTCGGGGCTTTTCGGGCTCTCTAGCGATTTCGACCTGCAGGGGCGCACGGTGGAGCAGGCCCAGGACGCCCTGAGATGGGTCGAGTCGCACTGCCCCTGGGTCCGCGCCGATGAAGCCGTGTCGATGGAGGAGCTGCGCTACCGCTGCACTCACGTCGACCTGCTGGGCCTGGAGACCCCCGAGGAACTGCGAGGATTGTCGCGCTTCGCCTGGACGGCCGTGGGCCGCCGCCACTATCGCCTGGGCTTGGCCGCCAACGAGTGGCTGACCGCCTCAGGCACCATTCTGGACCGATGGGAGGTGGCTTTGCACCAGGGTCGGAGGGAAAGGCCGCTGGGCACCTTCAGCCAACTGCGTGACGCCGTCGGAAAGGCCGACGCCTTCGTCGAGTCGCAGCGCCCGGAGAGCATCCGATTGGTATCGCGCAGCACCCCCTGGCGCCGGGCGCCCGCTTCGGCCAAGCAGATCCAATTGCTGCACAAAAGCGGCCTGCACATCCCTCCAGGCATCACCAAAGGACAGGCCAGCCATATGATCAGCATGCTGCTGGGGCGGAGGTGACGCTGGGAAGGTCCAAGGTCCAAGGTCCAAGGTCCAAGGTCCAAGGTCCAAGGTCCAAGGTCTGCAGAATGAACTATCTTCTTGCTGACAACTGACAACTGACAACTGACAACTGACAACTGACAACTGACAACTGATAACTGACAACTGACAACTTCTACTGGTCAAGCGTCTTTGCGGACGGGTGGGTTGAGGATGGTTCTGCCACTTCTCTTCTGATTGTCTCTGGCATCTTCAAGGATACGATCAAGGTCGAAGTCCATCGATTGAGCCAGTGCCTCTTTGATCCTTCTGGTTTCGCGTAACACCTCGTCCGTGGTGTCTCTTTCGTTGATCCGCCCCATGTCAATCAATCTCCAATCAGTTCTTCCGGCGTGCAGATGACTGGGATTTCGTGGCCGCAGTTCCACAAGTCTTAACACCACAGTATGTGCGCAGGCTCCCAAACGCCTAACAGCGAGGATAGGCTGCAGAGTCTGGGCCGGAGACTATCATGGCCTGGCTCAGGACTGCCTTGCGGAGCCTGTAGCCTGTAAAATGTCCGCCGAAAGGGGCGATGATGAAAAAACTCTGGATTCTTTGCCTGGCGGTAGCCTTCCCGACGGCGGGTTGCCAAAGCGGCCAGGACGATTCTCAAATCGAGGCAAAATTGAGCAAATACACCAGCTTTCGGCTGACTGCTGATACGAGCGGGCTGACCGAAA
>JANQFM010000665.1 GCA_028277865.1 Acidobacteriota bacterium | reverse complement strand
TGGTGGCTGAGCCCCATCATCGTGGTGCTCTTGCTGGCCGGCCTTTTGGTGCTGCTCAGCGGCACGGCCGCAGCGCCTTTCATCTACACGCTCTTTTAGGAAGGAGTTTCGCGCCAAGACGCAACGGGCGCAAAGTAGGGGAAGAGGAATCGGGCATCTCGATTCTCACTCCTGTCGGCCTTGCTTCGCTGCGCTCTCTGCGGTTTCCCCTCTTCTCACCCACTCCGCCAGCCTCTGAGCCACGATCCGGTTCCCCCGATCCCCGAAATGGTAGGAGTCGAGGAAAATCTCCTGCGAAGCGTCCAGCCCGTCGAAAACCTCTGTCAGATCCAAAAAAATCGTGCCCGCATGCTGCAGGGCTGCCAAACGGCTCCTGATCTCGCCATAGCACTCCCGGAAATAGGTCAGCTTTTCCTTTTGCAGCCGTTGAGATTCGCGAGGGGAAAGAGGCTTGCCGGTCAGATACAGCGCGGGCTGCAGGGCGTACAGGTATTCGGCGCCGCTCATCGAAATCGCCTCTGAGGCCAGCCGAACGTTCTTTTCGAGCCGACGGGCGACAACTTGCACATCCACCGGCTGCGGCTGCCTTTCTTCGACATCGACAAGCCCCTCCTGATCGAAAGCGCGGTAGACCGTATCTGTAAGGCGCCAGAATAGCTCTTCCTGGTAGGTTCGGAACCAGAAGATATTGCGCCCCAGCTGAGCCCAGTGAACGTCATTGACCCCTGAGAGCGAGATCACCAGGTCGGGCTGCAATTCGGAGAGCAGGTTTTCGATTGCGATCCGTTCGTGTGTCGAAGCCCAGGAGGCGTTGGCCAGCGTGAAAACCCGGTAGCGGCGACCGCCGCCGGATCCTTCGTTCAATAGCTGCTGCAGGTAGCCTCCGATCGTCCGCCTCTGATCAGGGGCGCCCACCCCGAAAGCCGTCGAGCCTCCTGTCAGGAAGATGCGCCATTCCCCGACGGGCTTGGGCAGCTCGACCTCGTCAGCAGCACGGAACTGGCGTGAATTGATGACGGCGTTGTGATTGAGGCCGGGCCGGGGTCCGGCTCCCACGAAAGGCGTGGGGACGTTGGCAATCGACCAGGCGTACCCGTCCAGGCCTCGCAATGCCTCGGCAGGGTCGGCATAGGCCTGGGCCAGCTGCTCCTTTTCCTCCTCCTTGAGGATCCGCCCCAGAGTCTCCGCCTTCCAAACCTCGCGGAAGTGCCTTTGAAAGGACCGCTCCTTAATCCAGGCGCCGGCCAAGGCGCCCAGGGCGATCAGACCTGCGCTGAGAAGAGCGGTTATCGAGAGAAGAATCAGTTTCTGCCTGCTTTTTGCCATGATTTAAGCGGAAGTATATCAGCCGGTTTGCAGGCACGTAGAGGGGTTGAAATGCTGTTATCATGACAGCTGATGAGCCTGAAGGATTCCCTGCGCCGTTGCCTGGAAAAACACCCCGCGATCGAGCTGGCGGTTCTCTTCGGTTCGAGGGCGCGGGGCAGCGGCTCCTCTTCCAGCGATGTAGACATCGGGCTGTCTCTTGTGAACGATGGGGACAGCCGGACGGCTCGCCGTCAGATCGAGGCGGAACTGGGTCAGGCTGCTCGAAGAGATGTGGATGTCATCGTCATGGACGAGGCGCCGCCCTTGCTCCGATTCGAGATCGCCCGCGATGGGCAGTTATTGATCGAAAGAAGACCCTATGCCTGGGCGGATTTCAAGGCTCGGGCCATGATCGACTGGTGGGACTGGGAACCAGTCGCACGCAGGGTGAACCGCTACATCATTCAAGAGCTCAGAGAGGAAGCGCCCGATGGTTCGTCCTGAAGTCTTCACCCAAAAGCTGGCCAAGGCCGGCTTCCGGCTCAAGAATGCCGAGGAGCTTTTCGCTGAAGCCGTCGGCCTCTGACCACCACCAGCGTTCATGAAAGAAGATCAGAATCCGCCCGGCCAGGAAACAGATTGCAGTTGCCTGGCCTGTTCCAGCCGGGATTGCGAG
>JANQFM010000662.1 GCA_028277865.1 Acidobacteriota bacterium | reverse complement strand
GTGCCGGGATGCCCGGCAAGGGAAGAATCAGGACTCTTGAACCGATAAAAGGGACGGAGGCAAGACAAAGATGTCTGAGAATTTCGATCTGGTCAAAGCTTACCTGCTGGACCTGGACCTGAACATCGTCCATGAGGATGAGGCCGAAGAGGTGGTGGTGGTTGAGGACAACGACAATGGGATCCACAACCTGATCATCGACTGCGAGCCCCCCATCGTGATTTTGGAGCAGTTCATCATGCCGGTGCCTTCTCACGCGGGCGACTTGTTCGAGCGCCTGCTGAAGATGAACAACACGCTGGTTCACGGCGCCTTCGCACTGGACGAGTCGGGTGAGAAGATCTACTTCAGGGACACCCTTCAGCTGGAACACCTCGACCGCAACGAGCTGGAGGGCTCGATCAGCGCCCTGGCATTGGCCATGGCCGAACATGGGGGCGAGCTTTTGAGCTTCGCCAAGGAGTAGGCCCGATCAGCCAATGCCGGGCAGTGAATTCGATTCCCGCCGGAATTCAGCCGAATGCGGGATTCATCTAACCTCGTAAACGGAGGCGACAATGAGTATATTCCGACGAATTTTCAAGGTGGCGCAAGCCGAGACTCATAGCGTTGTGGACAAGCTGGAGGATCCCATCAAAATGACCGAGCAAGGCATCCGCGACCTCAAGAAGGATCTGCAGGCGGCTTTGGCCAGCCTGGCCCAGGTCAAATCGCTGGCCATTCGCCTGAAGAAGGACGCCGAGGACCAGCTCAAGATGTCCCAGGACTTCGAGCGCAAGGCCATGCTGCTGCTCCAAAAAGTGCAGGCCGGCGAGTTGGACGAGACCAAGGCAGACAGCCTGGCCACTGAGGCCTTGACCAAGAAGGAAGAGGCTTCGACCCGGTCGACCGAACTGAGGGCTGACCACCAGTCTCAGCAAAAGCTGGCCGACCAGCTGCAGGCCAAAGTCGAGAAGCTCAAGAAGACCATCTCCCGCTACGAAAACGAGTTGATCACCCTTAAGGCCCGTGCCAAGACGGCCGAGTCGATGCGCAAGATCAACCAGCAGATGTCCCAGGTCGACTCCAGCGGCACCATATCCATGCTCGAGAAGATGAAGACCAAGGTGCAGGAGGAGGAAGCCCTGGCCGAAGCCTACGGAGACATCTCCGACGCCGGCGCCAGCCTGGACGAGGAAATTGAGAAGGCCATCGGAACGCCGGCTGCTTCAGCCGCCAACCAGTCGCTGGCCGATCTCAAGAAGAAGATGGGAATCGCAGCGCAGCAGTAGGCAGCAGGCAGTTCGCAGCTTGTCTGGATTGAATCGCCGCACGGCTTGGGAGACTGCTGCTTTGGTGGGGATCGCGGGCAGAGGCAGCTCTCCTGCGAACTGAAGGAGGTTGCATGTACGGTGCCGGCGGGACCGAGGGCGGGACGATGCGGTTTTTCGTCGGCCTGGGGATGATGGTGATGGGCGGCTACCTTCTTCTCAACTCCATCCGGGTGGTTTCCAACTGGGGTTGGGGCTATTCCCTTTATTCCTGGGGAGGCTTCTCCCTCACCTCCGGCGCCTTGCTGATCCCTCTTCTCTTCGGTGTCGGGATCATCTTTTACAACGTCCGAAATCCCATTGGCTGGTTTTTGGCTCTGGGATCACTGGCGGCTCTGGTCGCCGGAGTGATCTTCAGCGTCCGGCTGGCACTGGGTCACATGTCGCTCTTTGATTTGCTGGTGGTGATGGTGCTGGCGGTGGGTGGCCTGGGGCTTTTCCTCAGCTCATTGCGGGACTTCTCCAGATAGGGTTTCGCGCAAAGACGCAAAGAACGCCAAGGACACGAAGCTACCTTGCGAACTTCGCGTCTTGGCGCGAAGTCTCTTCTCAAACGATCGGCAGATCCTCACCCTGCACGATTCCCATGGGCGTGTAGCCCTGATAGCCGGGAAAGACCTCGGAGATTCTGGGATTGCGCATCCGGCGGATGAGGATCTCGCTGAGGACGCGGCGGAAGTCGGTGGTCACGGCCAAGTCGGCATTGTCGAATAGCTGATCGAAGTCCAGGCCGGGCCATTGCCCATAGATCCCTCCGTTGACCTCTCCTCCCAAGACCAGCATGACGTTGCCGTTGCCGTGATCCGTGCCTCGGTCGGCGTTTTCGCGCAAGCGGCGTCCGAATTCGCTTTGAACCACCACGGTGAGCCGTCGGTTGAAGTTTTGGGCACCGCCGCCGTCCAAGTCGGTGTACAGGGCGGCCAAGCCTCGAGACAGCTCTTCGATCAGCCGGCCGAAGTATTGCTCCGGACGGTTGCCTTGGTGATTGCACTGGGGATGCTGGTGGATAACGCCATCGTCGTGGCCGAGGGCATGCTGGTGCGCATGAATGCCGGGATGAAGGCAGACGCCGC
>JANQFM010000635.1 GCA_028277865.1 Acidobacteriota bacterium | reverse complement strand
GGCATCGCTGAAGGGTTCGAAAAAGGCCGCCGTATGAGAGCCCAAAGAGCCGTCCACAAAGCCCTTTAATCCGCCGATGCGCAGCCATTCGTCGCCATGCCCGTGGGCTTGCACCTCGTCGCCGAGGCGCTCCCAGTCGGCCAAAGGGACTACCGAGTAAACACGTGTCCTCAAGTCTCGGGCCTGATGGGCGCGCCGGTAGGCCTGCAGGTTGTCCCAGCTGCCCATGTCGTGAACCGAGGTCACCCCCTGGGCGGCGACGTACTGCATGGCGGCTTGCAGGGCACGGTCGACGTCCTGATCGCTGGGCGGAGGAAGGGCGCGTTGGATCAGGGACATGGCGTTGTCCTTGAAGATTCCGCTGGGCCGCCCATCCTCGCCGCGCACGATGGTTCCGCCCTCGACTTCGGGAGTGTCACGGGTAACTCCGGCAGCAAGGATGGCGACGCTGTTGGCCAGCACCATGTGGCCGTCCAGGCGGTTGACCATGACCGGATTGTCGGGGGTCACCGAGTCGATCCAATCGCGCCGGGGCAGCTCTCCGCCCCAATTCTCGTGGTCCCAGTCGCCTCCCGTGATCCAGACGCCGGGTTCCAGCCCCTGGGCGAACTCCCCGATGCGCGAGACGAACTGCTCGGGCGTGCGGGCATCGCGCAGTTGGACGGAGGTGAGGTTGAATCCCCCCTGGATGAAGTGGACATGGCAATCGATGAATCCGGGGACCAGCATGCGCCCCTGGGCGTCGACGACCTGGCTGGCCTCCGAAGCCAGCGCCCGGATCTCCTCGCTGCCGCCCACGGCCGCAATCCGCTCCCCCTGCACAGTCAGGGCCTCAGCCCAGGGCTGCTCAGGGTTGCCGGTCCAGATGCGGGCATTGACGACGGCCAGTATGGCCGGTGAGTCCGGAGAAGAAGACGGTTGCGAGCAGTTGATCAGTAATGACATGGCGATGGCAAGTATGGCATTTGTCGATCTCATTCGAGCCTACCTTAGCAGGGAGAGGGAGGGAAATCCTACGAAAAAGGGCGCGCAAGATTCGTGCTCCTTCGCGTCTGCTTATTTCTGCGAACTTTGGAGGGCTCCCTTCTGAGTCAGCCCGATTTCCGATAATCTCCGCCCATGACTGCCTGGGATGCCGCAGTGATTCTCTTCGGCTTGGTAATCGGAAGCTTCCTCAACGTCTGCATCCACCGCATCCCCCGAGGGGAGTCGGTGGTGCGGCCCTCTTCGCGTTGTCCTAATTGCAACAGCCCCGTTCGTCCCTGGCACAACATCCCATTGCTGGGATACTTGCTGCTGAGGGGGCGCTGCGCAGACTGCAAGGAGCCCATCAGCCCGGTCTATCCGGCTGTCGAAGCCATGACCGCCCTTCTTTTCGAACTGGCATTCCTCAAGTACGGCTGGACAGCGCCTTTTGCCATCGCCTTGATCTTTTTCAGCCTGCTCATCGTGCTCAACTTCATCGACCTCTTTGAGCGGCTGCTGCCCGATGTCTTCACGCTCGGCGGGACGGTGATCGGCTTTTTATGCGCTCCCCTTCAGTCCGCCGAGTTCTTCCGCGACGACCCTTTTCTACCGGACCCCGCAGCTTGGTGGCTGGCCTACCTGCATTCCGGCGTGGGAATCCTACTGGGCGGCGGGGTCTTGTGGCTGGTGGCAACCGTTTACCTGAAAGTCCGCAAGATCGAAGGCATGGGATTCGGGGACATCAAAATGATGTGCATGGTGGGCGCCTTCCTGGGCTGGCGCTACGCCTGGCTCACCATACTGGTGGGATCGCTGCTGGGTGCCGTCATCGGCTCGCTCTACATCTACTTGCTGGGCAAGGGGCGCCGCTATGAGCTGCCCTTCGGGACGTTTCTGGCCGCGGGGGCTGCAGTGGTGGCCTTGTGGGGAGTCAGGCTGCTGGAATCCTACCTCAAGCTGCTTTGAAGACCGAACGGATCCAGAGGGTAGCTCGCCTCTCTTACTCCAGCAATCCTTTCACGACGCCTACCAGAGTTTGCATGTCCTGGTAGTTGATGAAGTGATGGACGATTGTTCCCGTGCTGTCGGCGAAAAAGAGGGTGGGGTAGATGTTGATTCCGCCAAAAGCGGCCCGGGTCTTGGAATCCAGATGGGCGTTGGGGAACTGCAGGCCCAGCTTTGCCAGATACTTCTTGCGCTGCTCGCCAGTGGTCTCCAGCTCCAGGACTCGGTCGGCATTGATCCCGATGATCCGAAAGCCCTTCGAGCCGTACTTCCGGTCCAGCTCGGCCAGATGAGGGCTGATGCGCCCGCAGGGAGGGCACCCCGTAAACCAGAAATAGACCAGCGAGGCGGGGCCGTCAAGGCTCTTGCTGCCGATGCTGCCCCCTTCCAGCTTGGCGAGTTCAAATTCCGGCAGGCTCTTGCCTTCCCATTGCGTGACCTGGACCTGGGCACCGCGCTGCTCCAGGAAGGCTTCGATGTTGGGCATGTTCAGGGAAGCTATCTCGCGGGTCGAGGAGTCGACCGAAAACAGGGGCGGAACCCGGCGGTCGGATTGCATCACAGCCAACAGAAGGTCTATCGAAGCGGTCGTTATGCCGAAGGTGTCGGCCAAATCCTTGCGGGTGGGGACCTTTCCGGTACTTTCGAACTCGGACTTCAAAACGCCCGGGACCTGGAAGAAATTCTCGTAGAGCCGTCCCAGGAAGGCCTTTTCGTCGGAGCTGAAGGACGGATTGTTGATCAAGGTTGAAAACGTTACCCGGCCTCCTTCTTTGGCCATCATTTCCCGGATGCTCTGCAGGACTCGCTTTTCCACCGCTGACTGAGCCATCAGGGCAGGCATCAAAAAAAGGGCAAGTACGATCTTTCTCATCATCGCAGTCATTACCTCGCTGTTCAGGCCGATCCTTCCATTCTCTGAAGGACGGCACTGTGGTCAACTCGTAAATGCCAAAGCTACCATGATCTTGAGGGCAGTTGCAGGCTGGACGGGCCAAATTGTCCGCTGGGAAACAGCCAGAGCGGAAGGCCGTAAGCTGTAGGATCAGACTGGGAATCCGGACTCTGGAGTCTGCTGCCGGACTACAGCCTACAGCCTTCTCTGGAGCTTCCTTGGCGGCCTGGGGTACCCTGTCGGGCAGTTGGCACCGCAAGCTGCCGCCAGACTGGCCGTTTTTTTTGAACCAAGCCTCGGCTCTTGCGTGTGAATGGCTGTTTGCAGCCTGGGCTGGGGGAACGGCTTGCCCGCCGTCTCGGTTTTCCAGGCTGCAGCCTCGGAGGAAGCCGTAAAGATGTCAATCCGCAATTCTTTCCGCCCAAGTCGCCCCATCCTCCTCACCTGGATCGCCTGGGGAGCTTTTCTTTTTTCGACTGAAGCCGTTTGGGCCCAGTGGCCCCAGTTTGGGGGACCGAACCGGGACTTCACCGTGCAAACCGGCCAGTTGGCCACCGCATGGCCCGAGGACGGGCCAAAGGTATTGTGGCGCCGCCAGTTCGGGGACGGGTTTTCTTCCATCCTGGCGGAGGGGGACCGGCTTTACACCATGCGCCGCCAAGGCGACGGGGATGTGGCCGTCTGCCTGAATGCCCGCAGCGGCGAGCCGATTTGGGAGACAGCCTACGACTCCCCCAATGCCGAGGGAATGATCCTCGACTTCGGACCCGGCCCCATTTCCACACCCTTGCTTTCGGGCGGGCGCCTTTTCACCGTCAGCTCCACCGTCAAGTTCCACGCCATGGACAAGGAGACGGGAGAGATCCTGTGGGCCAAGGACTTGATGAAGGAGATGAAGGCCAGCCACATGGGCCGGGGCTTCGGCCAAAGCCCCATCGGCTACAAGGATTTGGTGATCCTGGGCGTGGGAGGCGAGGGCCAGGGGGTGGTGGCTTTCAAGCAGCAAAGCGGCGAGATCGCCTGGAAAAGCCAGAGCCTGCCGCCCGGCTACTCTTCGCCCATCCTGGCCCGCATCGGGGATGAGGATGTCCTGATCATCTCCATGGGCCAACATCGGGCCG
>JANQFM010000629.1 GCA_028277865.1 Acidobacteriota bacterium | reverse complement strand
CGCCGCGGAAGGGGAGTGGTGCTGCGTTGCAAGAAGCCGGATCCCGAATAGAGCCGCTGAATGGCCGACCGGAGGTGGGAAGCCACGGAGACACAGAGATTCACAGTGTGCTCTGTGCCTCCGCGGTAATCCTGAGTCCGGTCGGGGCGTGTTTGGCAGACCAGACGGGATTGGCAAAAAGAAGCATTGGATGGGGGATCTTGCCGACGTTGAGTCCCAGCCGTGAAACATCGCTCCACGGAGTCAAGCTCCGTGGTGGCGACTGTGTTTTTTGAAGCGGGTCTGGTTACTAAACACAGCCCGGCCGGGACAAGCCCGGCACGTGGCTTCTATTTCTTCCAGCGCCCGGCACTCCTTAACCCGGATTTCTCACGAGTTGTCGTCGCGAGGAGCCGCAAGGGCCGTCCTGACAAGGCGTCGCGACGGAGGCCCGCGCAGGCGTACTGTATGTACGTCGAGCAGGCCGACCGAGCGCAACGCGGCCAGGGCGGATGCTTGCGGCTCCGCAGTAGAAAACCCGTGAGAAATCTGGGTTAAGTGAACAGCCTTGGGGCTAGCGGAGAGAGATCAAGAACGAGAAGTCGGTGTCGATCTGCTGCTCCAGGTTGCGCACTTTTTCGACGAATGCCAAGGCTTCATCGGGCGTCTGCAGGGCGAGGCGGCTTTGTAGGTCGCGGTTGCCTGAAAACAAGGCCTGGCCTTCGCTCCAAGCCTGCCGGGCCTCGTCGAACCTGCCGTCCTTGACCAGGGCGTCGCCCAGTCCGATGTAGGCCCTGACGTGGTAGGGGAAGCGGCCCGGCCTGCCTTCTTCCGATTGGATCTCGATCAGCTTCCTGAAGTCGCGGGCCGAGGCGGCCGAGTGCAGCAGTGCTCGGGGCCAGTGCAGATGGTTCATAGCCCTGGAATAGACGGCCGGCCACCACTTGCCTTCATCGGCCAGCAGCATGTCCATCTGGTCGAGCGACTGCCGGGCCAGGGTGCCCTTGCATACAACGGCAGCCATTCCCCCGCAAGTCGGTATCTTGT
Organism: Acidobacteriota bacterium; assembly: GCA_028277865.1. GTDB lineage: Bacteria > Acidobacteriota > UBA6911 > RPQK01 > DATIPO01 > JANQFM01. The sequence goes on along the minus strand of JANQFM010000629.1, from coordinate 4,647 downwards.
CCACATAAGAGGCTGAAAGCTGCAGGCGGACGTTGGGGACCGTCGGGTGTGACTCGGCCAGCAGCTCGAAAAAGCGGACAGAGCGCTCCTGCTGGCCCAGCTTGATGCATTCAAGGCGGTACTTGACCGCCAGGACCAAATCATCCGGTCGCTTGACCACCCGCTCTTCGAACCCTGCCAGAATCGCCTCGATCTCATGCGCAGGCAGGGCCGCCTCGCTCAAGCCGCTTTCGGATGGATGAGCCGCCCTCGTTTCACGGCTGGTCGGGATCAAGGAGACCACCTCGGGGAGTTCGGCCGGCTCCTCGATTTCCAGGATCTGGTTGGCCCGCAGGTTGCGCATGACCTGGACCCGCCGGGACGGCCATCGGATCTCCAACGTTTCAACCATCATCTGATCGCCCAGCCCGAAGTAGATGCGTCGATCCGATTGCCCGCAGTAGCTGTTTCCTCCGTCCAGTTCGCGGATCTGGGAGCCTGAAGCCGTAACGGCGGTGACGCGTGCGCCGATGGCATCACGGTTTGAGCCTGCTTCGGGCCGTCCGGCCAGGCGCAGGCCCAACCAGTTTCCGCCGGCGCCCACGTCGTTGCGGAAAAAAGTCGGCTTCATGCCTTGATTGGCCAAGTAGAGGTCCAAGTCGCCGTCGTTGTCATAATCGAAGACGATGGCGCCGCGGCCGTCGCTGCGGTCATCGATGCCGGCCTGAACGGCGGCTTCGGTGAAAATCAGGTCTCCATCATTGCGCCACAGCCTGGTGGCCTCGTACCCCGAGAAGCTTCGATTGCCGATGGGAGGCCAGTTGAGGGCATCGGTCACATCCTGGCCGGCGACGGTCCAGGAAGCCAGGTCGTACCAGTAATTCTCCTCCCCTGCCGAGATGAAGCCGTTGACGGACACGATGTCCTGGTCGCCGTCGTTGTCGTAGTCGAAAAACTTGGCGACCCAGCCCCAACCGCCGTCGAAGGTCAGCGTCTCTGCGGAAACGTCGACGAACAGGGGCAGGCCCTGCTCGCTTGAGGCGTCGTTGTACCAGAGCATGTTCCCTTCCTTCAGGTAATCGGCCGTGGTGATGTTGGTGACATAGATGTCGAGCCAGCCGTCTGCATCGAAATCTCCGAAATCGACGTTCATGCCTTTCTTGGTGTCCTCGCCGAAGGCCTCGGAGGTAATGTTGCGAAAGGTTCCGTCGCCGCGGTTGAGAAAGACCTGGTCGGTGCCGAAGTCGTTGGCGCTATAGATGTCCGGCCAGCCGTCGTTGTCGATGTCCCCGTGGCCCACGCTGAGCGTCCAGCCGGGATCGTCCAGCTGCAGCCGGGCGGCCACCTCCGTGAAAGTGCCGTCCCGATTATTGCGGAACAGGAAGTTCCGCCCTGCGTTGCGTGCCTTTTCGAAGTCGTCGTGCATGATGCGGGTGTGCTCCAGACGCCACAGGTTAAAAGGCGCGAAGTAATTCCCCACGTACAGATCCAGCCAGCTGTCTCCGTCGTAGTCGACCCACACCGCCGAAGCGCCGTTGGCCCAGGGTGATCCGGCTGCCCCCTTTTCGTTTCGGAAGGCTTGGGCACTCACGTCGCTGAAGGTACCGTCGCCGTTGTTGTGATAGAGGCGGTCGCGGCCCCACTTGACCACAAACAGATCGAGGCGGCCGTCGTTGTCATAGTCGCCCCACACGCTGTCCATGCTGGCGCCGCTGTCGTCGTTCACGTCCGCCAGGCCCGCCTGCAAACCTACTTCCTTGAAGGTGCCGTCCCCCTGGTTGCGATACAGGAAGTTGGGCCGGCCCTTTTGCGAATTGGTCACATACAGGTCGATCCAACCATCGTTGTCGAAGTCTCCCGCCGCAGCCGCCGCGCCGATGCTGGCCAGCCAGGGCATGATCGGCGCCAGCTTGGAATCCAGCCAGGGCTTTTGATGGACGTGGGTGAATCCGGCTGCCTCAGTCCGGGCGACAAAGGCGGTCCCGGTGACGCTGCGGTCAAAGCGGTCCGGAGCTGCCGGACCTCCCCCCGACCAGAAGATGGGCCGGATCAAAAACCACCATATGGATGCTGTCAGCAGGACGGAAAAGGCAGCCAAGACGATCCAGCTGCGGCGCCGCGGATGAAAGGGCATGACAGGTCTCTCGGGGAACATACCGTTTCTGGACAGGGTTCAGAGAGCCTGGAGGAACAGCGTCTACCTTGAAGCACAATTATCTCACAGGGAACTGCAATCAGCAAAGGGCAAACGGGTCGCCGCCAGGTTCCGGATTCCAGAGTCCGAATCCCGAAAGCCCGGAACCCGGAACCTGGAACCCGAAACCCTTCTGCGGTCGGTCTGAGGCGTTGCCTCGCTAGTCCCTACAGGAGGAGCCTGACTCGTCAGTCGGCCAATTCTCGATCGTCCAGCGAGATGATTGGCCGCGACTTTTTCGGCGGAGGTTCCTTGTCCTCAGCTTCGGATGACGGCGACTCCTTCGGAGGTGGCAGCTCAAACCTTTCCTTCGGCGGCTTCGTTGTTTCGGGCGGCGCAGGCGCCTGCTGAGGTTCAGGCTCAGGTTCATGCCGAGGCGGCTTTTGCGGGGGACTACCCATTTGGCCCAGGTATTCCGGCAGCTTGATGCCGACGTTCTTGGTCAGCTCGTGCAAAGGGGGAAGCGAGCCGATCAGGCCCGACAGGAATTCAGCTGTGCTGGTCTTGCCGTCTGCCTTGCCTCCCGATTCCCAGACGGTGACGGAGTCGATCTTGAGGTTGGCGATGGCCTTGACTTGCTCCTCGACCAGCTTGGGCAATTGCTCGGTGACCAGCAGCAAGGAGGCCTGTTCGGGAGTGTTGCCGGCAGCCCGCACCAGTTCCCGGAAGCCTTCCGCCTTTTGGGTCAGGATGGCCCGGATTCCGGCCGCCTCAGCTTCCATGAGGGCCTGGATGCCGTCCGCCTCGCCTTTCTTGACGCGGCGGATTTTTTCGGCTTCCGCCTCGGCCAGGGTCTCGATGCGCCGCTTGTCGATTTCCACCGGCACCATGACGTTGGCTTCCTGGGTGGCCGCCTCCCTCTTGGCCCGTTCCCGTTCGGCGGATTCTTCGGCCGCATAGGCTTCCTGCAATGCTTGGGCGTGCTTGACCTTTTCAGCTGCCGTGGCGCTGCGTTCGGCTTCGGCCTCCTGGCTTCGCCGGTAGCCGTTGGACTGGGCGATCTTGACGCCGGCGTCGTTTTCCCCTTCCACCGCTTCAGCGTGGGCGGCGGCCACCCGGATGCGCTGCTCCTGTTCGGCGTCGGCCTTTCCGATCTCGCCGTCGCGCTCCTGCTGGGCCACCTTGACCTTGGCCTCGTTGACGGCCCGTGCCGCGGCTTCCTTGCCCAAGGCGTCGATGTAGCCGGACTCGTCGGTGATGTCGTGGATGTTGACGTTGATCAGGTGCAGCCCCACCTTGTTGATCTCCACCTCGACGCCCGTGAAGATGTTTTCGATAAGCTTTTCGCGGTCAGCGTTGATTTCTTCGATGTCCATGGTGGCGATCACCACGCGCATTTGGCCGAAGATGATGTCGCGGGCCAACTCCTGAATTTCCTTGTTGGGCAGGCCCAAAAGGCGTTCGGCGGCGTTTTCCATGATGCCGGGCTCGGTGGAGATGCCGACGGTGAAGGTGGAGGGCGTGTTGACGCGGATGTTCTGCTTGGAAAGGGCGCCCTGCAGGTTGATCTCGATGGGGATGGGCGTCAGGTCGAGGAATTGGCTGCCCTGCAGGATGGGAAGCACGAATGCGCCGCCCCCGTGATAGCAGCGGGCCGATGCCCTTTGGGCCTTGCGGCGGCTCACGCTGCCGTACACCACCAGAACCTTGTCCGAAGGGCACCGCTTGTAGCGGGTGACCAAAAAGACCATGGAAAGAAAGAAAAGCGATATGAAGCCGACAAAGAGGATTACCGTAGGGTCCATGTTATGCCCCCTTTTCTTCTTTTTCGCCCGCCGAGACGCCCTGGGCCTCTGAACCCAAGGGCGTGACGAGCAGGGTATATTCGTCGATCAAGCCCACGACCTTGACTTTTTTCTGGCTGGGGATTCGTTCTTGGCTGTCGGTGCAGGCGGAAAGCACCTTCAAGCGTCCCTGAATCATGACCCGGATCTTGCCAGCCCCGGACTGGCCGGGCGGGATGGGCAAATAGACGGTGCCAACGTGTCCGATGGAGGCTTCGAGTTCGATGGCGCCGCTTTGACGCAACGAGTACAGCAGCTTCATCAGCAAGGCCACCGACAGCATCAGCAGGCCTCCCACCCCGATACCCAGCAGCACGGCGGCCCAAAGCGGCAAGCCGTTTTGCAGGGCGATGACGCCGGTCCAGCCGAAGCCTCCGAAGAATCCCGTCACCGAACGCAGCGAAAGAAAGCCCAACCCGTCGCTGTCCAGGCCGCCGACCTCCATGTCCATCATGCCGTCGCCGCCGCTGATGATGGAAAGCAGGATCTGCAGCAGCAGGACCGCCGAGGCCATTAGGGCGATCCCGTAGAAGATCATCAGATCCAATGACAGGCTCGAAAACCACTCCAGCATTGTTTTACTCCCTGCCGTTGAACTGGCGCTGTGCGCCTGGGCCGGACAGGCGAGATACGTTTGACGAAAGCGGCTTGTTCTTTTCCGCCACTTCCAAGCCGTGTGCCCGCAGCAGC
>JANQFM010000419.1 GCA_028277865.1 Acidobacteriota bacterium | reverse complement strand
ATGACCTTGAAGGTGTGCCCGGCCTTGCGCTCCTGAAAGATGCGGTCCAGGGTCCGCACACCTTCCTCGAGCGGGATCCACTGCCCGTAGCGGTCGGCGGTGCCGTAGAAGAAGTAGATGTTCAAGCCGTCCAGGTCATTGTTTCGGGCCAGCGATTCCACGCTGTTGGCCTTCCAGTGGTCGCGGTCGACCGGATCGCCGAATACGCTGCCCACCATGCGCTTGAGGAACTGGGCGAAACGGCTTTGCCCGTTGGGCAGGGCTGAGAGGGGATCGTCGCCCAGGAAGACGATCGGGGAGCCTGCCGCAACAGCGGCGAAATGCCGGGGATGCTTCAAGGCGATCTTCATGGCCCCGTAGCCCCCCATGGAGGTTCCGGCGATGGCCCGCGCCGATCGTTCGGTCTTCACCCTGAAGACTTTTTCGGTCTCTTCGATCATGTCCCGGATGATGGCCGACTCATATTTGCGTTGACCGTCCAGCGAATCGGTATAAAAACCCCTTTCCCCCGAGGGGTGAATCATCAGGAACTCGGGGATTGCGCCTTGCGTCATCTGCTCTTCAATATGTCTCGGCAGGTTTCCGTAGCGCTCGGAGGCCCAGCTGGTGTGATCGTTGTTGAGGCCGTGAAGAAAGTAGACCACCGGATAGCGCCGTTCGGGTTGATGGTCGTATGAAGGGGGCAAAAAGACGCTGTAGGAAAGCGCTTTGCCAAGGGAAGGCGATTGAAAGGACTTGAACTCCACCCGTGCACCGCCCGGCAGCTTGATCGTCTCGGGATTGGCGATGCGGCGCGGCGGTCCGCCTCGCTGGGCAAGTACCGAACTGTCGGCAAAGGCCGCCAGCAGCAATGCGCACATCAAGGAGAAGAAGGGAAGGCTCGCTCGCGTTTTGGTCATGGGACAAGATTATACGAGAGAAAAGGGGAGCCCGCGAAAGGCCTCTCGCGGGCTCCCCTTTTCTCTCGGGGCTACAGTCACTCGCCGGGCAGCCGATAAGAGTCCTGACCGGGGCCCGAACCAACCGGGAAGATGGTCAAAATGCGCATTGAAAACGCTGACATCTCACTTTCAAGCCAACACTCTCGCCTGGACGTTCACAGCCGTCAAGAATCGTTGAGGATTTCATCGAATAGTCTGGAATTACGAGTCTCCCCTTCTGACATGAGCATGGCCGGCCTGGAACGCCTCTTCCAGGATCTGGTGCGGTTTTCGCAGGCGTCCCGCAGCCTGGCAACCCAGCGGTCCAGCCTGGAAGCACAAAGCGAACTGACCGATGAGCAGGCTCTGGAGCTGAACGTCATCAAGGCCTTGCTGGAACGGCTCCTGGGTTCGGAAGTCCATCTGGTCGATCCGTCTGAGTTCATGGCCCGCCTGCAAGGCCATGGCGGGGAGGAAACTGCTCAGCAGCAGGTTCAAACCGGCCTGACCTTGGAGTACGAATTCAGCCAACAGCTTTACGAATCGGAGCAATCCACCTTCCAGGCGGGCGGAGTGATCCGCACCTCGGATGGCCAGGAGGTCGAGTTCGAGCTGAATCTGGGGATGAGCCGCCAATTCCTGCTCGAGCAGCAGGGTCGCCTGCGCATCGGCCCGCCGCTGAAGGATCCTTTGGTGGTCAACTTCGCTGCCCCTTCCACGCAATTGACCCGCACCAAGTTCGAGTTCGACATCGATTCGGACGGAACGCCCGATCAGATCAGCTTCACAGGCCCAGGCAGCGGATTCCTGGCCCTGGACCTCAATGGCGACGGCCAGATCGGCGACGGCTCCGAGCTGTTCGGCCCTTCCAGCGGCAACGGGTTCGATGAACTGGCCCTGCACGACAGCGACGGCAACGGATTCATCGACGCGGCCGACCCCGTCTACCAGAACCTGCGTATTTTTTCTAAAGACTCTCAGGGGACTAACCGCCTGACAGCCTTGGGCCAGCATGGGATCGGCGCCATTTACCTGGGCCACGCCAGCACTCCTTTCGAACTAAAAGAAGCTGACGGCCAGACTCTGGGCCGCATCGATTCGACGGGAATTTTTGTCAGCGATGAGGGACGCGTGGGGACAGTCCAAGAAGTCGATCTGGCGGTTTGAGGTCCACGGAGGCACTGAGAGCACAGAGAAGCATAAAGAAAAGCTCTGTGCCCTCTGAGTCTCTGTGGCGCCCTACGATTCCGGCTCTCCCTTGACGTATCGGTCGTACCAATCCAGGTAGCGTTCCAGACGGTCTTTTTGGAATGTCGGACGGCGGATCCCATGGTGCTCGCCCGGATAGACGACCAGCTGAGTGGTGCGGCCCAGTCGGCGCAGCGCCTGGTAAAGCTGCTCGGAGTTGAGCACCGGCACATTCCAGTCCTTTTCGCCGCACAGGATGAGGGTGGGGGTCACGATCTTCTCCACATAGTTGAAGGGGGAGAGCTTTTCCCACAGCTCCCGGTTCTCCCAGGGCAGGCCCAGTTCCTGCTCCCACTGCCTCTGATAGTGGTCGTGCCCGTAGTTGGCCACGTACAAGACCTCGCTGGCGCCTGAGATGGCGCCCTTGAAGCGGTCGGTCTGCGTGATGACGTAGTTGGTGAGGATGCCTCCATAGGACCATCCGCCCACGCCCAGCCTGTCGGGCTCGGCAATGCCTTGGCCAACAGCGTAGTCGACAGCGGCCATCACATCTTGAAAGTCCTTGTTGCCCCAGCTCCGGAAAATCCCCATCGAGAATTCCTGCCCGTAGCCGGACGATCCCCGAGGATTGCACATCACCACCACGTAGCCGTGGGCGGCGAAGAGCTGGGCATTGAAGTGGAATGAGAAATCGTACTGCGACACGGGTCCGCCATGGATGCGCAGCAAGGTGGGATAGCGGAGCTTGGGGTCGTAGCCGGGCGGCTTGAGCAGAAAGCCTTCGATCTCCGTTCCGTCGGCACTTTTGAAATGAATGTTCTCCACCTCGGCCAGCTGCAGCTCGGACATCAACTTGCCGTTGCTGTGAGTGAGCTGCTGCAGCCCGTTGCCCGGCGAATGCAGGAAGACCTCATCGGGAATATGCGGCTCACTGTTCATGAGCGCAATGCGGCCTTGCGGACCTATCGAATAACTGCCCACGCTGCGCGGGCCGGAGACGACGCGTTCGAGGTTGTCCCCGGAGACGCCGATGCGGGCCAGGTGAACCTCGGCGCTGTCCTCCAGCTGAAAGTAGATCGATCGGCCGTCCTGTGCGAAGCGGGGTGCATTGGCGTTGCGGTCCAGCGACTCGGTGAGCAGGCGGGAATTGCCGCCTTGGGAAGAAATAACGGCCAGATGGTTGGTGGCGTACCAAAGGATTTCGGGTTGGGTGACCGTCACGTAGGCGATCCACTGGCCATCCGGGCTCCAGGCCGGATCGCTGTCACTGCCGGGATTGGATGTGACTTGCAGGAGAGTCTTGCCTTGGTCTGTGTTGTCGGCCGAGACGATCCAGATGTCGGAGTTGCTGTTGCCGTCGGCCTCTTGGGTCCGGTTGCTGACAAAGGCAACCAGTTTGCCATCAGGGCTCCAGGCCGGCTGCCGGTCGTCGTAGTCTCCTGAAGTGATTTGGGTGAGCTCTTTGCTTTCCAGCTCAAAGACGTAAAGGTGCGTGCGGCGACGGTCCAGGTAGCCGACATTGTCGCGCTTGAACTGCAGGCGGTCGATCACCCAGGGCTCGGGCTTTTCCTTCTCCCTCTTGCGCTTGTCCTCGTCCTCGATCAGGTCTTCGGGCTTGGGATCCCGAATGGAGAGCAGCAGCCTCTTGCCGTCTGGGGACCATTCGTAACCGGAAATACCTTGACGGACTTCGGTAAGCTGCTGGGCTTCGCCTCCCTGTCGGTTTAAAATCCAAACTTGGGACTGGCTGCCGTTTCGGGAGGACTGAAAGGAAAGGTATTTGCCGTCGGGGCTCCATCGCGGACGACCGGCCGACGAGCCCTTGGCCGTCATGGGGATTGCCTCTCCTCCCGAAGCAGGGATCATCCAGAGGCGGGTCTCCGACTTGTCCTTCTCCAAGTCGGTGGTGCCGACGGTGTAGGCCACCCATTGGCCGTCGGGGCTGATCTGAGGATTGCCGACTCGTTGAATCGAGAAATAATCGTCCACCTTCAGGGGGCGAAGCTTCTTCTCTTGTTCCTGCCGGCCCAGCAACGGGGTCAGGCCGGCCAGGAAGCAAAGGGCAATTGACAGGCGCATGTTGTGCTTCATTTTCTTCCTTTCAGCGCAGCATCCAGAGGGACACTCTACCTGCTCGACCCAGGTTTGGCTAGATACAAGGCCGACCAGCCAACTGTGCGAGTGGGCGTTAGCATTGAAAGCCTCGCGGGGCAATGAACAGGTGGGCAGCCAAGACGACTTCGGACCGCCGGCACCGTGCTAGACTTGAATCATCATGAGCGCCATCGTCACTTCCCCCCATCTCAAGACCTACACGCTTGAGGAGTTCTGGAAGCTTCCCGACCCGCCTGGGGGCGAGAAGCTGGAGTTGATTGGAGGAGTTCTCTATTTGACCCCCCCGCCGGGCGGCACCCATAATGAAGTGGTGGCCAGATTGGTTCGCGAAATTGCCACTTTCCTGAAGCTAAAAGACGATCCGGGACGGCTCTATCTTCCCAGAGCGGCCATCTGGACCGGATCAGCAACCTACCTTGAACCGGACCTGATGTACATTTCCCAGGATCTCCTAGCCCAGATGGATCTGGATCACCTCACCAAGGCTGACCTGGTGGTTGAAGTCATCTCCCCCGGCAGCGCGATCTACGACCGCAACGCCAAGGCCGAAACCTACGGCGCACTCGGCGTAGGGGAATTATGGCTGATCGATCCTGATCACCGTACGCTGGAGGCAATTCGCTGGGACAGCCGGGGAAGGCCTTCGAGGGATGTGCTCGGCAAGGGCGCACAGGCTGAGGCGGCATGCCTGCCCGGCTTCAAGCTCACCTTAGAGAATCTGTTCGATTAAGGCCGAACTAAACGACTCCTAAGGGTCACCGTTCCTGTCCATCAAAACAAGCTTCAGAGGCCAGGGAATGCTCTGCCGCATCTGCCGGCCTGAAAGTTAGGGAACACTTTGCCTGCCTGCTCCGTGATTGCTTAGAAGGATTCGCGCCCAAGCACCCAAGTGCAAACCGACAACTGACAACTGACAACTGACAACTGACAAGCCTGGTATAAACTGAAAACGGAGACCTATGGCAAGCAAGAAACTGATCATGAACCTGGCCAAGCTGATCATCGCGACGGCCTGGGTGGACGGGCAGGTCAAGTCCTCCGAGGTCAATGTCCTTAAGAGCCTGATCCAATCTTGGGGAGACATCTCTGAGGAGGAGTGGGTCGTATTGGACGCCTACATCGATGCGCCTGTCCATGAGGCGGAGCGGGAACGGCTTCTGGGCAGTCTGTTGGACACGATCACCACCGCTGCCGACAAGCGCCTGGTGGTGGACACCCTGACCCGATTGGTGGAAGCCGATGGCGAAGTCACAGCGGAAGAAAAGCGGACCCTGAATCAGATCCAACAGGCCGTTGAGTCGAAGGGCACCGGTTTGGCGGCGTTCTTGAGCTCTCTGGTGGGCGGCGCCATGAAGCGCCGTTCCGACGGCGACGCTTCGGTGGGCCGCGAACAACGGCTGGACGATTATTTCAACAACAGCATCTACTTCCAGCTGGTTTCGGAAATGGAGGCCCAGCGGGTTCAGCTCAGGCTGTCCGAAGCGGAGGTGCGCAAGCTTTGCCTGTGCGCCGGACTGCTGGCCAAAGTCGCCCACATCGACTCTGAAACCGATGAGGAAGAAAGCCGGGCGATCTGCCAGGTGCTGCAGGAGCGCTGGAACCTCTCACCCCAGGCCGCCCAACTCGTCTGCCAAGTCAGCCTGGACCGCGTCAACCGCGACCTGGACTACTTCCACCTGGCCCGAACCCTCTTTCAGGTCAGCACCCACGAAGAGCGCCGCACGCTTTTATTCGACATGTTCCGGGTGGCCAATGCGGCCCAAAAGACGTCTTTCGAAGAAATCGAGGGCATCCGCCTGCTGGCCCGTTCGCTCAAGCTGCACCACCAGGACTTCATCGACGCCAAGCTGTCGATTTCCCAGCAAGATCGCAGCGGGCTTTGAAGACGGGTTTCGCGCCAAGACGCAAAGGGCGCCAGCACAGGCTCTGTGTCCTCAGTGACTCTGTGGCTCTTATTAGCGGGAAGGAATCAGGCTGGCAACCAGCTTTCCGACCTGATCAGGCAAATCCGGCGCATCGCGGCGCTCCTCGATGAAACGGACGATGGCCGATCCAACCACGGCGCCCTCGACCGCTTTCCAGACTCGTTCCACAGCCTGACGCGAATCGATGCCGAATCCCAAGGCGATGGGTAGATCAGTCTGTTGGCGCAGTCGTTCAACTGTGGTTTCGATTTGCTGGCCGACCTCGGTGTGACGGCCGGTAACGCCGGTTCGGGCCACCAGGTAGACGAAGCCTCGGCTCACTTCGCAAATGGCCTTCAAACGCTGGTCGGACGAGGTGGGCGCAGCCAAAAAGACGGTGTCCAGCGACTCGATGGGATGCATGAGGCGGTACTCCTCGGGAGTCAGGTCGGAGATGAGCAGGGCGTCCAAGCCGGCCTGGCGGCCTTCCCTCTCCAGACGCTTGAGGCCGTACTTGTGCAAGGGATTCAGGTAGCTCATGAAGAGCAGCCCCGCGTCGCAGCGCTGGCGTACCCGGCCTACCATCTCGATGTAATCGGACAGGCTGTAGCCGTGCTTCAAGGCTTCGAACGAGGAGTGCTGGATGATGGGGCCGTCGGCAATCGGGTCCGAGAAAGGGATGCCGATTTCGATGATGTCGGCACCGGCTGCGGCCATCTCCAACAGGATCTGCTCGGTCCGCTCCAAGTCGGGATGACCGGCTGTCACGAAGGGGATGAAGCACTTTTTATTTTTTCGGAAAGCCTCGGACAGTCTCGACATCCTTATCTCCACGTCCTGACAAGTTGATGATGATCAAGGGTTTGCGGCTGCCGCTGCGGCGGAGGGCCTTCTTGTGGACGATGGAATCGGGGTCCAGGCACTCGGCCACGGCGTGAGCCGACTCCAGGGCAGGCAGGATGCCTTCCAGGCGGCACAGCTCGCCAAAGCCCTGCAGGGCGCGATCATCGCCCACCGAGGTGTAGTCGATGCGCCCCAGATCGTGCAGGTAGGCGTGCTCGGGCCCGATGGAGGGGTAGTCCAGTCCAGCCGAGACGCTGTGAGTGGCGGCCACTTGGCCCTGGTCGTCGTGCAGCAGGTAGCTGCGCGTGCCGTGCAGGATTCCCGTGGATCCGCCTTCGAAGCGAGCCGCATGCTGACCTAGCTGCATGCCTTTGCCTCCCGCCTCGACTCCCACCATGGCCACATCCTCATCGTTCAGGAAAGCGTGAAAGAGCCCGATGGAGTTGCTGCCTCCGCCCACGCAGGCCACCAGGACATGGGGCAGCCGTCCCTCAGCTTTCAGAACCTGGCGACGCGCTTCGCGTCCGATGACCGACTGGAAGTCACGCACCATGGCGGGATAGGGATGGGCGCCCAACACGGATCCCAACAGGTAGTGGGTGGTCTCGACGTTGGTCACCCAGTCCCGCATGGCCTCGTTGATGGCGTCCTTGAGGGTGCGGCTGCCGGAATCGACGGGTGTCACTCGCGCGCCGAAGAGCTCCATGCGGTATACGTTCAAGGCTTGTCGCCGCATGTCCTCGGTGCCCATGTAGACTTCGCACTCCAGCCCCAGCAGGGCACACACCGAGGCGGTGGCCACGCCGTGCTGGCCGGCGCCTGTTTCGGCGATGATGCGGGACTTGCCCATGCGGCGGGCCAGCAGGGCTTGGCCCAGGGCATTGTTGATCTTGTGGGCGCCGGTGTGGCAGAGATCCTCGCGCTTGAGGTAGATGGTTGCGCCGCACCTTTCGGAAAGGCGGCGGGCCGGGAACAAGGGAGTGGGGCGTCCCACATAGCGGCGCAGTCCTTCTTCAAACTCTTTTTTGAAGGCATCGTCACGGCGGGCTTGATTGTAGGCGTCTTCGAGTTCTTCCAGCGGAGACATGAGGGTTTCGGGGACGAACTTGCCTCCGTATTCGCCGAAGTGGCCGGCGGCGTCGGGCAGGCTGGGCATGACTTCCTCCTGATGTTTCACGCAGAGGCGCAGAGACGCAGAGAGAGCAGAAGAGGTCAAGTCGGCGTCGTTACAGCTTTGCGTGCGGCCTGGACGGCCTGGATGAATCGGGTCACTTTTTGGCGGTCTTTGCGGCCGGGGACAGATTCTACTCCTGAGCAGACGTCGACTCCCGTTGGATCGAGCTTGTGCAGAGCTTCGGAGACATTCTCCGGGGTCAGCCCGCCCGAGAGGATGTAAGGGCGGCAGCCCAGGCTTTGCAGCTCGTCCCAGTCGGCCTTTTGACCACTGCCCCAGGAGGGGTCGATGACGATCTCATGGTCCGGAAAACGTTCCGCTTGCTCCGGGGTGACGGCTACCCAAAGCCGCTTGCCCATCTGCGGCAAATCTTCAGGTTCGGCAGCGCCATGAACCTGGACCACGTCGATCCTCTCAGGAATCTCGGGCAGCGGATCCCCCTGCCCAATCACGACGACCGCCACCCGCAAGGCCGAATCGGGCAGCCGATCGAGAATCGCGTCCGCCTGCCGCGCCGTGATGCAGCGAGGGCTCTTGGAGTAAAAATTAAACCCCAGCGCATTGGCGCCGGCGGCAATAGCCTGCTGAGCATCTTCGGCCGTTGTAACACCGCAAATCTTGATCAGCATCTCCTCATCATTTCGTGAACTTTCGCGGGCCTCCCCTCTTAACTCCCGCAACTTCGCCGCCGGTTCCTGACTGTCCATCATGCTCGACCCGATCAAATAAGCGCTGAACCCAGCGTCCTGCAACTCCTGAATCTGCAGGTACTCCCGGATCCCCGACTCGGAAACCAGGGTGAATCCGCTTTCGCCCTCCAATCGCCGAGCCACTCGGAAGGAGGTGTCGAGGTCGACATCAAATGTCTTCAGGTTGCGGTTGTTGACCCCGATGAGGCGGGCGCCGGATTCGACCGCCGTCTCCAGCTCGCGCAAGTCGTGAACCTCCACCAAGGCATCCAAACCCAGTTCCGCGCCATAGCCCATCAGGTCGGAAAGCTGGCCGGCTTCGAGGCAGGCTACGATGAGCAGATAGGCGGAGGCGCCCCAAACGCGGGCCTCCAAGACCTGGTAGCGGTCGATCAAGAAGTCCTTGCGCAGCAAGGCAAGCTCGGGAAATTCCCCGCGCAACTGCTGCAGGTACTCCGGCTTTCCGTTGAAAAACTGCTGGTCGGTCAGTACCGAGACTGCCGCCGCCCCTCCATCCAAGTAGGCTTGGACGACTTCCTGGGGCGGCCATTGAATGGCAAAGGGACCGTGGCTGGGGCTGCTGTACTTGACCTCGGCGATGATGTTGATCCCGTCGCCTTGCAAAGCCCGTTGAAAATCGGGCGATTGAGCGCCCGACAACTCCGCCAGCAGCACTTCGAAAGGCTTGCGCACCTTATCTTCCAGCAACTCGATCTGTTTGCGGGCAACGATTTGATCCAGCATCCCACACTCCAGAATTCAGCATTCCCTGACTGACAACTGCCAACTGCCAACTGCCAACTATCTCCCCCCGCATTCCTCGGCCAGCCGGCGCAGCTTCTCTTGGGCAGCGCCAGAATCAATGGAATCGCGGGCTTGCTGCAGGGCTCCCTCGAATTCGATCTGCGAGGACACATGCAGCGCGGCAGCAGCGTTGAGCAGGACGATCTGCCGGGCCGGGCCTTTGAGGCGCCCGCCCAGCACTTGGCGGGTGATGCGGGCGTTCCCCTGGGGGCTTCCCCCTCGGGGGATGCTGCCGGGCTGGGCTCGGATGCCGTAATCGGCAGGGTCGAATTCGAAGCTCCGCACTTCAGCTCCCCGCACCTGGCTGACCCGCGAGGGGGCGCAGGGCGACAGCTCGTCCAGCCCGTCCTGGCTGTGCACAACCCAGGCCCGTCGGCAACCCAGCAATGCCAGCGATCGGGCCAGCTTCTCGGTCAGGTCGCCCGAGAAGACTCCGATGACTTGAAAGGGCGCCCCCAGCGGATTGGTCAGCGGACCCAGCAAGTTGAAGATGGTCCGTCGGCCCAGCCTGCGCCGGATTGCGGCCACCCGCTTCATGGCAGGATGAAAGAAGGGTGCGTACAAAAATGCCATTCCCACTTGGTCGAGGCAGCGTCGGGCCACTTCGGGAGGGTGTTCCACATCGACTCCCAAAGCGCCCAAGACGTCGGCGCTGCCGCTCTTTGAAGTGACGGCGCGATTGCCGTGCTTGGCCACCGGCCGTCCCGCACCGGCAATGACAAAGGCTGCCGTGGTGGAGACGTTGAAGGTCTCGGCGCCGCCCCCCGTGCCGGCCGTATCGACCAAGCCGTCCCGAGGGGTCTCGAAACCCAGCGAATGGCGTCGCATGGAGCGGGCGAATCCCGTGATCTCCCCGGCACTCTCCCCTTTTTCGGAAAGTGCCACCAACAACGAGGCGATCTGATCGTCGGAGACTTGCCGGTCGAAAATCCTCCCCAGCACCTGCTCAGACTCGTCAGCGCTCAGATCACGGCCTTGGCGGACTTGCCGGATGGTTTCTTCAAGCATAAGAATCGCTCCAGAATCGTCTTGCCGCCTGGTGTCAGGATCGACTCGGGGTGAAACTGCACTGCGTGAACCTCAAATTCGCGATGGCGCAGGCCCATGATGGTTCCATCCTCTGTCCAGGCTGTTACCTGCAGGCAATCGGGGACATCCTCTGCACGCACCACCAGGGAGTGATAGCGGGTCGCCTCAAAAGGGCTTTCGACACCGCTGAGGATCGATTCCCCCTCGTGATGCACCATGGATGTCTTGCCGTGCATCAGCTGGGGTGCATGGACGATCACCCCGCCGAAGGCTTCAGCGATCACCTGCTGCCCCAGGCAAACCCCCAGCAGCGGGATCCGATCGGCAAATCGCCGCACCACGCCCAGCGAGATCCCTGCATCGCGGGGACGTCCCGGCCCCGGGGAAATGACGATATGCTGCGGTGCCAGCGCCTCGATTTGATCCAAGTCCAGCGCATCGTTGCGAAACACATCGACCCCGGCCCCCAGCTCCCCGAGATACTGAGCCAGATTGTAGGTAAAGCTATCGTAGTTGTCGATCAGCAGCAGGCTCATTGCTGCTCCTCCTTTTTGCCACAGAGGCACAGAGAGCACAGAGCCAGATATTCATGCATCTTCAATCTCCTGACTCCTTCCGCACCCTCCCCCCAACTCCAGCGCCCGAAAGAGCACCCGGGCCTTGTTGTGGCACTCCATGTCTTCGTAGCGAGGGACCGAGTCGGCCACGATGCCCGCCCCCGCCTGGACGTAGGCCTTACCGTTGCGGAAGACGATGGTGCGGATGGCGATGCAGGTGTCCAGGTTGCCCGAGTAGTCCAGGTAGCCGACGGCGCCGGCGTAGATGCCCCGCCTCCAGGGCTCCAGCTCGTCGAGGATCTGCATGGCCCGCACCTTGGGGGCGCCTGAGACCGTCCCGGCCGGGAAACAGGCCTGCAAGGCGTCCAGGGCATTGAGCTGCGGCTTGAGGCGCCCTTTGACCGCACTGACCAGGTGCATCACATGGGAGTACTTTTCGACCCGCATGAATTCGTCCACCTCAACCGAACCGTAGCGGCTCACCCGTCCCAGGTCATTGCGGCCCAGATCGACCAGCATGACGTGCTCGGCACGCTCTTTTTCGTCCTCCCGCAGCTCTTTTTGCAGGCGCTGATCGTCCTCTTCGTCCCGGCCCCTGCGGCGCGTTCCTGCGATGGGGCGGCACTGGACCTGCCTGCCCTTCACACGCACCAGCATCTCGGGCGAGGCTCCGGCCACGGCCAAATCTCCCTGCTTGAGGAAAAAGTGGTATGGAGAGGGGTTCAAGTAGCGCAAGGCCCGGTAGACATTGAAGGGATCGGCTTGGAAACCGACTTCGAAGCGCTGCGAGAGCACCACCTGGAAAATGTCGCCCTCATGAATGTGCTGCTTGGCCGTCGAGACTGCTTTGCAAAAGCGCTCCGAGTCGAAATCCGAGCAGGGCAAGACGCGCTTTTCGAGGACCGGATCCGGCAGGTCGGCGGGCAGCAGCAAATGATGGAAAGACTGCCTCAGCTCTTCCCGCTGAGCCTCCCGCAGGCGGGCCTCCCATTCTTCGACCTTGTCGAGGCTTTGGTGGGAAACCAGGTGGATCTCGTGCTTGAGGTGGTCGAAGATGAGTACGGTGGAATAAAAGTCCATCCGTACCGGCGCGCCCGGCACGATGTCCTCTACGGCCTTGCAGCCTTCCGGCAGGGGTTCGAATTCGCGGGCCAGATCGTAGCAGAACAGGCCCACCGCACCCCCGCAAAAGGGCGGCAAAGCCGGGGAAGACACTTCAAACTCCCGAAAGGCTTGGCGGAACTGTGCAAAGCTGCCTTTGAAGCTCCGCTCCGGATCGAATCCGAGAAAGGAATAGCGACCGATGCGCTCGGCTCCTTCCACCGATTCGAGCAGGAAAGCCCGCTCGGCCTTGCCGGCCAGCCGCAGAAAGGTCGAGACAGGAGTCAGCATGTCGGCCAGGATCGATTTGCGATAAAGCATGATCGCTTCGGAGGTTGGAGACTGTGGCTGGGCGCCGGAGGTCAATCTCCAGCTCCGATGCCACCAGCCCCCTGTCTTTCCTTTTCCAAAAAAAAAGCCGTGGGGAACTGGCCCCACGGCTTTCCTCTCATTGATCTGATTCAGAAAGTCAAGCGAACGGACACACCCCTGACGTCGTCTATGTAGCGCGTCGCCAGAAGAAATGATCCATCATAGCTCTCACTTCCCGCCTATTAGCATAGGAGGTCTTGAGCGGCAGGTCAACCACTTTCTGAAGAAGGAGTCAGGAATCAGGAGTCAGGAATCAGGAAGAGGGGAGCGGAGGCAGAGTCCAAAGTCCTTGGACTGCAAAGATCCGCCCTCTGGCTCACACTCTTTTATCCGCCGCTCTTCGGTCCCTGATTCCCTTTCTTCCTGACTCCTGATTCCTGACTCCTTCCCCCGTCACATTCCCCCCGACATGGAGCGCAGGAACTCGGAGTTGCTCTTGGTCTTGCCGAGCTTCTCGAGCAGCAGCTCCATCGACTCGGTGACCGAAAGCGGATTGAGCACCTTGCGCAGCACCCAGACCCGGTTGAGTTCCTCCTTGCTGAGCAGCAGCTCTTCCTTGCGGGTGCCGGAGCGGTTGATGTCGATGGCGGGAAAGACCCTTTTGTCGACCAGCTTGCGGTCCAGATGCAGCTCCATGTTGCCGGTGCCCTTGAACTCCTCGAAGATCACGTCGTCCATGCGGCTGCCGGTATCGATCAGGGCGGTGGCGATGATGGTCAGGCTGCCTCCCTCCTCGATGTTGCGCGCCGCGCCGAAAAAGCGTTTGGGGCGCTGCAGGGCGTTGGAGTCCACGCCGCCGGAGAGCACTTTGCCGGAGGGGGGGACGATGGTGTTGTAGGCCCGTGCCAGACGGGTAATGGAATCGAGCAGAATGACGACGTCTTTCTTGTGCTCGACCAGGCGTTTGGCTTTTTCGATGACCATTTCCGCCACCTGGACGTGACGGGTGGCCGGCTCGTCAAAGGTCGAGCTGATGACTTCGCCCTTCACCGACCGTTCCATGTCGGTCACCTCTTCGGGCCGTTCGTCGATGAGCAGCACGATCAGCACCACTTCAGGCTGGTTGTGGGTGATGGAGTTGGCGATGCTTTGCAGGATCATCGTCTTGCCGGCCCGGGGCGGAGACACGATCAAGCCGCGCTGCCCCTTGCCGATAGGCGTCAACAGATCCATGACCCGGCCCGACAGCTTGTCCTGAGCCGTTTCCAGCTTGAATCGGGCGTCGGGGTAAATGGGAGTCAGGTTTTCGAAAAAGGTGCGCTCGCGTGCCACATCCGGATGCTCAAAGTTGATGGCCTCGACCTTGATGAGGGCGAAATAGCGCTCGCCGTCCTTGGGAGGCCGCACCTGGCCGGAGACGGTGTCGCCGGTGTGCAGGTCGAACTTGCGGATCTGGGACGGGGAGACGTAGATGTCATCGGGCCCGGGCAGGTAATTGTATTCCGGGGCGCGCAAAAAGCCGAAGCCGTCCGGCAGGGTCTCCAATACGCCCTCCGAAAAAATCAGCCCGCTGCGTTCCGTTTGCGCCTTGAGGATCTGAAAGATCAGCTCCTGCTTGCGAAGCCCCGTCGCGCCGGGGATGTCCAATTCCTTGGCGAGCTTGTTGAGGCCCTGGCTCTTCATTTCTTTGAGATCCTGGATATTCAAGAGCTCGCCTTCGCTTTCTTTTCTAGTCTTGGTTGATGTTTCAGCCATGATCAGTCCTCTTCAATGAGTCGCCACAGTTCCTTTCTCCCCCTTCCTGTGACAGCGGAATAGGGAATGACGATGTTGACCTTTAAGATCTCCTGGATTCGTTTGATGGATTTTCGGATTTGATTGGATGACAGCTTGTCGGCCTTGGTGGCCACCACGAGGTGCGGGATTCGGTGCTCCTTTAACCACTGCCGCATCATCTGGTCCAGCCGGCTGGGATCATGCCGGCAGTCGACCAGAAGAAGCAGCCACTTGAGATTTTTGTCTCCTTTCAGATGCCCTTCGATCAGGGGGCGCCATCTATTGCGTTCTTGCCTGGAGACCTTGGCATAGCCATAACCAGGCAAATCGACGAAAACCCATCGGGAATCCACCAAAAAAAAGTTGATGAGCCGTGTTCTGCCAGGGGAATTGCTGGTCCTTGCCAGCTTCTTTCGACCCACCAGGCTGTTGATCAAGCTGGACTTGCCGACGTTGGAACGACCGGCAAACGCGATACTGGGCAACTCAGGCCGTGGCGATCTTCCTGGGCGCGCCGCACTTTTCAGGAATATTGCTTGCACGAACCGAATACTGCTGCAATCTTGATTTTGAAGAACCGAGTCATTCGACACAGGCCGGATGCGCATTGTGGCCCGTTGGCGGAGGGAATCTCGGCTGCACCCTCCGTGAGGGCCCTTCAGTGGACGCCGGGCCGGTCGGTCTCTTCCATTTGCGGAGGCGCCTGCTTGATCAGTTTGTCTTCTTTGCCCTCTTGGCTGTCTTCCCGGGTTTGGGTTTGCATGGGGCGTTCCAGGGACAGCTTCAAGACTTCATCCATTGAATCGACGAAGACGAGTTCCAGCTCCTCCTGGACAGATTTCGGAATGTCTTTGAGATCTTTCTGATTCTCCTTGGGCAAAATCACGATCTTGATGCCTGCACGGTGAGCCGCCAGGACTTTCTCCTTGACGCCGCCGATGGGCAGGACGGTGCCTCGCAAGGTGATTTCACCCGTCATGGCCACATCGCGCCGCACCGGGATGCCGGTCAAGGCGGAGACGATGGTGGTGGCCATGGCGATGCCGGCTGAGGGGCCGTCTTTGGGGATGGCGCCTTCCGGCACGTGGACGTGCATGTCCTTGCACTTGTGAAAGTCCGACTCCAGGCCGTATTCGCCGCTGCGCGAGCGCACGAAGGAAAAGGCCGCCTTGACCGATTCCTGCATCACGTCGCCCAGCTTGCCGGTCAGGGTCAGATTGCCCTTGCCCTTCATGGTGGTGGCTTCGGTCATCAGGACCTCGCCGCCCACCTCGGTCCAGGCCAGCCCGGTGGCCAGCCCCACTTCATTGGACTTGCTGGCCAATTGCCTGCGGAACTTGGGCGGGCCCAGCAGCTCGCGGACCATCTCTTTGTTGATCACGGCTTGGGCAGGCTTTTTCTTATCCTTGCGGGCCGCCACCACTTTGCGGGCCACCTTGCGCATCACGTTGGCGATTTCGCGCTCCAGGCTACGGACCCCCGACTCGCGGGTGAAGCGGCGGATGATCTCCAAGACGCCTTCGTCTTCAAATCCGATGTGGGTTGTCTTGAGGCCTTTTTGCTTGAGCTGCTTTTCGACCAGGTACTTCTGGGCGATGTTGAGCTTTTCCTCCTCGGTGTAGCCGGAGATCTGAATGATCTCCATGCGGTCCTGCAGAGGCCTTGGGATGGTGTGCAGCACGTTGGCCGTGCAGATGAACAGAACCTCGCTCAGATCGAACTCGCTGTCCAGATAGTGGTCGACGAACTCCTTGTTCTGCTCCGGGTCGAGCACCTCCATCAAGGCTGCCGAGGGATCGCCCCTGAAGTCGGTGCTCATCTTGTCGATCTCGTCGAGCAAAAAGACGGGGTTCTTGGCGGCGGCCTTCTTCATCATCTGGATGATCTGCCCCGGCAGGGCGCCGATGTAGGTGCGCCGGTGCCCCCGGATCTCGGCTTCGTCCCGCACGCCGCCCAAGGACTGGCGCACGAACCTGCGCCCCGTGGCACGGGCGATGGAACGTCCCAAAGAGGTCTTTCCCACTCCGGGCGGGCCCACAAAGCAGAGGATGGAGCCCTGGCCGCCTTTTTTGGAAAGCTGCCGCACGGCCAGGAATTCGAGGATGCGCTCCTTGACCTTCTCCAGCCCGTAATGATCTTCCTCGAGAACCTTCTCGGCCCGCAGGATGTCGCGGATCTCGCGGGACCGCTTCTTCCAGGGCATGGCCAGCAGCCAGTCCAGGTAGGTTCGGCTGACGGTGCTCTCGGCGCTCATGGGAGGCATCTGCTCCAGGCGCCGGATCTCGTTGAGGGCCTTCTCTTCGGCATCCTTGGGCATCTTGGATTCCTTGACCCTCTTCTTCAGTTCCTCGATCTCGTCCTTTTCGCCCCGACCCAACTCCTTTTGGATGGCCTTGATCTTCTCGTTCAGGTAGTACTCGCGCTGAGCCTTTTCCATTTGGCGGCGCACCCGGCCCTGAATCGACTTGTCCATCTTGATCTTCTCGATCTCGATCTCGATGAACTCGCAGATCTTCTCCATCCGCCCGGCCGGGTCGGCTTCCTCCAGGAGCGCCTGCTTGTCCTCGACGGCGATGGGCAGGTTGGCGGCGATGGTGTCCGAAAGCCGGTCTGCGTCGGTGCTGCGGGCCGCTTGAACGATCGATTCATAGTTGATGTTGGGATTGAGCTTGGCGAACTGCTCAAAGAGCATGTTGAGCTTCTTGGTGAGCAGGGTCGTCTTGGCGTGGGAGACACGCGGAATGGGCTCGAAGGTGACATCGGCCTGGAAAAACCCTTCCGCTTCGCGCACCTGGCGGCTGCGGGCGCGGCGCAGCCCTTCCACCATGACCCGGATGTTTCCGTCGGGCAGCTTGAGGCTTTGCACGATGTTGGCCACGGTCCCCACCTGGTAGATCTCCTTGGGCGAAGGATTGTCCTGCGAGGCGTCCTTTTGGGTGGCCAAAAAGATCTTCTTGTCCGTCTGCAGGGCCCGCTCCAGCGCCAGCACCGAAGAAGCCCTGCCGATGACAAAAGGCACCATCATGTAGGGGAAAACGACCACATCCCGGATGGGGACCATGGGGTATCGTTGAACTGTTCTGCTCTCGATTTCACTCATTTGCCATTCCTGTCGTTGCAGCCGCTTTGCCGCCGGAAGAAAAAGACGCTGGAATCGCGCATTCGGTTCGGGATGATGGCCGGTGAACGCCGAACGGCCACAACGGCAGTTCGACGGATTAAAAAATGCGGACCCCTTATCCAGCTTTCTCCAGCAGCTTGAACACCACCTCCTTGTTTTCGACCATTTCGCGGGTCACCACGAATTCTTTCACTTTCTTGTTGGAGGGGAGTTCGTACATGACATCCAGCATAAGTTCTTCGGTGATCAGCCGCAAGCCGCGGGCGCCGATCTTGCGCTTGAGGGCCAGGTCGGCCACGGCCCGCAGGGCGTCATCGGTGAAGCGCAGCGAGACGTTCTCGAACTCGAACATCTTCTGGTACTGCTTGATCAAGGCGTTGTTGGGCTTGACCAGGATCTCCACCAGGGCGGCGGCGTCCAGTTCGTGCAGCGTGCAGACGATGGGCAGGCGCCCCACGAATTCCGGGATCAGCCCGTACTTGATCAGGTCTTCGGGCAGCACATTGCTCAGCAAGGTGGCCTGGGAAGCCCGGCGCCAGTGAGCCGCGTCCTCGCTGGGCAACGGGGTCCGAAAGCCCAGCGAACTGGTTCCCAGGCGCCTTTGAATGTTCTTGTCCAATCCCACAAATGCGCCGCCGCAGATGAAGAGGATGTCGGTCGTGTCGATCTGCACAAATTCCTGGTGGGGATGTTTGCGGCCGCCTTGGGGGGGGACGTTGGCGATGGTCCCCTCCAGGATCTTGAGCAGGGCTTGCTGAACCCCTTCGCCCGAAACGTCGCGGGTGATGGAGGGGTTTTCATCCTTGCGGGAAATCTTGTCGATTTCGTCGATGTATATGATGCCTTGAACGCAGCGGTCGCGGTCTCCGCCGGCCGCCTGCAGCAGCTTCAGGATGATGTTCTCGACATCCTCGCCCACATAGCCGGCCTCGGTCAAAGTGGTTGCGTCCACAATCGCAAAGGGGACCGACAGCATGCGCGCCAGCGTCTGCGCCAGCAAGGTCTTGCCCGTGCCGGTGGGCCCGATCAGCAAGACGTTGCTCTTGTTCAGCTCCACCTCCTGGTGGCGCCGGCGGCCCATCTTGATCCGCTTGTAATGGTTGTAGACGGCCACTGAAAGCTTTTTCTTGCAGACTTCCTGCCCGATGACGTATTGATCGAGGAATTCCTTGATCTCGACCGGCTTGGGCAGGGTCTCCTTGATCGAAGCCGCTTCGGCCGTCATGTCGTCTGAAATGATCTCGTTGCACACATCCACGCACTCGTCGCAGATGAATACGGTGGGTCCTGCGATCAGCTTCTTGACATCGTTCTGGCTCTTGTTGCAGAACGAACAGCGAAGAACGTCGTCCGCCTCTTTTTTCACTCAAGACCCCCTCGGCAAACTCAACTTCTGACCGACCTGATTTGGATTGCGCAAGCCCTGTGAATTCAGCATTTCAGCGGCTACGAGTGCTTTTCAATAATCTGGTCGATTATACCATACTCCTGGGCCTGGTCAGCATCCATGATGAAGTCCCGCTCCACATCTTGCTGGATCCGCTCCAGGTTCTGGTGGGTGTGCTTTGCCAGGATCTGGCTGGTGCGTTCCCGCATGCGCAGGATCTCCCTGGCGTGAATATCGATGTCGGTGGCTTGCCCGGAAAGGCCCGACATGGACGGCTGATGGATCAGGATGCGGCTGTTGGGCAACGCAAAGCGCTTATCGTCCGTTCCTGCCGCCAACAGCAAAGCCGCCATGGAGGCTGCTTGACCGATGCAGATGGTGGTCACATCATTTCGGACAAACTGAATGGTGTCGTAAATTGCCAGCCCGGAAGTGATCGAACCGCCGGGAGAGTTGATGTACAGCGATATATCCCGTTCCGGGTCTTCCGCCATCAGAAACAGCAGTTGGGCGATCACTACGTTGGCAACCGTATCATCGATCGGAGTACCAATAAAAATGATGTTGTCCTTGAGCAGGCGCGAATAGATGTCATAGGCTCGTTCGCCTCGGTTGCTCTGCTCGACGACCATGGGGATCAAGCTCACAATCACTCTCCTCTTTCAGCTTCCTCTTCGATCCGGGCGCTGCCGTAAATCAATTCCAGGGCTTTGCGCCGCTGCAAACGGGATCTCAAATCCTCGATCCCACCGCCTTTTTGCATTCTTTGATTGACCTTTTCGACCGGCTCCCCGGCAGACTGCGCGATCTGGAGGATCTCTTCCTTAACCTCCTCGTCCTCGGCGCTCAAATTTTCGGCCCTTGCGACCTCGGTCAAAAGCAGCTGGAACCGAACATCGTTCTCTGCTTCGGACCGCAGATCCCTTCGAACGGATGCCCAGTCCAGGGGCGCCTTGGCAGGGTCGACTCCCTGGCTTGCCATATTATAGGCTATTTGGCGGATCTTCTGGTCGATCTGCTCCTGCACCAAGATCTCCGGGACTTGCAGCGAAACGGATTCGAGCATCTGCCGGGCCAGGGCGTTCTTGGCCTCGCGCTCGCGGTTTTGGCTGCGCTGCGCCTCAAGCTGCTCACGGACCTGCTGCCTCAGCTCCTCAAGTGATTCAAGCCCCAAGTCCATGGCAAAGTCGTCGTTGAGTTCGGGAAGTTCCTTGACCTTGACTTCCCCGACTCGGATCCGGTATTCGATTTTCCGGCCCGCCAACTCCTTCTCGGCATAATCGTCCGGATACTCCACATCAAATGTCTCTTCCTGCCCCGCCTCCATTCCGATCAGTGCCCGAGTAAAGGCGGGATGGGTGCGCTCATCCCCCACATGAACCACCATCCCGTCCTCTTGGATCTCGGTGTCCTGCCCGACCGAGCCGGACCCGTCTGCCGGAGCGCTTCCCTTCAGGTCGATGACGGCGAAATCCCCATCGTCCACCGTGCGCCCTTCGACAGCGATCAGGCTGCTGTTCTGGTCGCGCAGCCTCTCCAATTCCTGATCCAGGTCTTCGTCTCGGACTTGCAGGGAGGGGGCGCTGACCTGGAGTCCCTTGTAAACCGGCAGGCGAACTTCAGGCAGGACTTCCAGACGGGCCGAAAAGACAAGGGGCCGGCCTTCCTCATAGTTCAGGTCGTCCAATTCCGGCTCCCCCAAAGGACTCAGCTCCTTCTGCTTGAAAGCCTCCCGCAGGGCGGGCGGGACAAGATTGTGGTAAAGCTCGCTTTCAATGTCCTTCTTGAATTGCCGTTTGATGAGCCCCAGAGGAGCTTTGCCGCGGCGGAAGCCGGGCAATGACACCATGCTCTTGAACTGGCCCAGAATCTTCCGGAATTCACGCGAGGCTTGCTCAGCCGGCACTTCCACCGTCACCTTTTTCCGCACCTGGCTGAGCTCTTCCACTTGAACTTCGATATCCATGTCCAAGACCCGTCTTCCGATTCTGCAAAGGCCAACTGATTTCAGAGGCTATCGCCCAACCCTGTCTTCTTTTCGTCCAAGAAGGGGCCAGGCAACAGGGAACACCGAACAGGGAAGATACCAGATTTCTGGAATCTGGAGCCGTCCGGCCTTTCTTCCCCGTTCCTTAGCCAATCCGGCCAAGCGCTTCCAGGCAGGCTGTGTGCAAGCTGCCGTTTGAAGCCACGATGCCTCGGTTGTTGGCCAGGGTCCTGCCCGCCTGGAAGTCGAGTTCCTTGCCGTCCAGGTCGGTAATGCGGCCCCCTGACTCCAAGGTCACCAACGATCCGGCTGCCTGATCCCAGATTCTTTCGCGGTAGTTGGGCTGGTCAGGGCGCAGAAGGCGCAGCAGCAGGTCGCCCCGGCCGGAGGCCAGTACGGCGTATTTGGCTTGACTGTCCATTCGGATGGGGTTGGCCCGGCTGCCCAAAGCCTGCGCCAGGCGGGATATCTTGTCCGAGTTGGTATGAGCGGCCTCATATGAACGCAGGATCCGTGCCCGGTCCGGCCGGCTGCATTGCGATACCCTTAGGCGTTCAAGTGGCCTTTCCCCCTGCAAAGGCCGCCACCAGGCGCCCCGGCCCCGCACAGCCACCACAAGCCCGCCCGGGCCGTTCTCCTGCCAGGCTTGGCGGGCACTCCAATGAGGGCATCCCATGACGCCGATCCGCACCTGGCCATCTTCAACCAGGGCAAGGGCTACGGCGTAGTGCTTCCCCCTCAGGAAACCCATCGTGCCATCAATGGGGTCGAGAGTCCAAAACCTCTCCTGGGGCGACTGACTGCCCCGATCGACCCACTCGCATACCTCCCGTGGGCCGACCTCCGGGGCGCACCGGCTTACCCACCGGACGACCTCGTCCAAAACGGGCTGATTCTCGGGCTGCTGCAAGGGCGCCGAGTCTTCTTCGGCCACCAGAAGGTCGTCGGGGAAAGCTTGGCGGAGCCTCCGAGAGATCAAGGCCTGGACAGAGAAGTCAGCCACTGTGACAGGCGAGCGGTCCTTCTTGTGCAGAGCTTCCCCGACGGATCCGTCCTGGATTTCACTGGAAAGGCGAGCCGCCTCAGAAACGGCCTCCAGGGCAAACCGAACTTCCGGCATGGATAGGTCAATCACGCTCAATCATCTCCCAGACTCAGAGGGAAAACCGGAGACCGGAGACCGGAGACCGGCAGAAGGGACTTAACCCGCAATTCTCATGGATGCCAACTGCAGAGCCGCAGGACGGCGCTTGCGGCTCCTCGCGACGCAACACCGTGAGAAATCCGGGTTAAAGCCCTTGAATCTCTCTTTCTGCCGGTCTTCGGTCTCCGGCCCCCGGCCTCCGGTCTTCAAACATATCCCAAGTCCTCCTGGCGCGCCAACCTCGCCCCTTCCTCTTCGTCCACCTGCCACAAGAGCAGGCCGCCAACGGCAAAGAAAACCACCAGGCTGACGATGCCTGCCCGGCTGGTTCCGGTCCATTGGCTGACCAGGCCGAAGATGAGGGGCCCGAAAAGGCCGGCAAAGCGGGAGCTTGTGCTGTAAAAGCCGAAGAACTCGGCTGAGCGCCCCTTGGGTACCATGGAACCGTAGAGCGAGCGGCTCAAGGCTTGGACGCCGCCCTGCACTGCTCCAACGCCCAGTGCCAGCAGGTAAAAATGGGCCAGGCTTTGCATGAAGTAGCCGCCGATCGATATCAGGCAGTAGGCAAACAGCCCCAACAGGATCAAGGGGCGGGTTCCATAGCGTGCGGCCAGGCGCCCGAACAGGAAGGTGCAGGGAATCCCCATGAACTGCGCCAGGAGAAGGGCTGCCACCAGTTGGGACAGATCGAATCCCAGTTCATCACCATAAGCAGTGGCCATTTTCTGTACCGTTCCGATGCCGTCGTTGTAAAGCCAAAAAGCGACCAGGAAGAGCAGCAGCTGTCGGTAGCGCCTGATGCCGGTGAAGGTCTGGCGCAGGCGTGAATAGCCCCCCGCAAGAAGTCGGACGCCGGGCTGGCGCTGGCTGACGGGCGCCTCGGGGATGACCTTGAAGAACGGCAAGGAGAAGAAGGCCCACCAAAGGGCAACGCTGATGAATGCGGCCCGGACGGCGAAATCCCGATCCGGCATCCAAAAGCTTTGAGGGTCTGTAATCCAGAGGACGTTGATGAGCAGCAGGATGCCGCCTCCCACATAGCCCAAAGCGTAGCCCCGCGTCGAAACGCGGTCCATTTCGCCAGGCCGGCAAATGAGGGGCAAAAAGGCATCATAGAAGACCTCGGCGCAGCCATACGCGACGGTGGCTGTGATGAAAAGCAATGAGGCGAAAAGGAAGTCGCCTTGCGGAATAAAGACGAAGGAGGCCGTGGCCAGGACCCCGGCGCCGGCAAAGAAAGCCAGGTAGCGCTTGCGGAAGCCTCCATAATCGGACAGAGCGCCCAAAAAGGGACCCAGCAGGGAGACGATCAGCAGGGCCGCCGAATTGGTGTAGGCCCAATAGGCGGTCGCCTCATTGTCGGGCAGGCCGGATTGGGTGACCAGCGAACGGTAGAAAGGGCCGAAGACGGCGGCCTGAATGGTGGTGGCAAAAGCCGAGTTGGCCCAGTCGTACATGGACCAGGCGTTGACGGCTCGACGGTGATGCTTGTCGTCCATCAGTTCGCAGTTCGCAGTTCGCAGTTCGCAGTCAGAGATTCTCGTCCGAGGTCCAAAGTCCAAGGTCCAAGGTCCAAGGTCCAAGGTCTGCTGATTGTACAGTCT
>JANQFM010000522.1 GCA_028277865.1 Acidobacteriota bacterium | reverse complement strand
TCAAGCTGGCCATGAAAAACATCGGCTACGACGAGTTGCGCCGTGAACAGGCCGAAAAACGCCAACGGGGCGAGTTGATGGGGATCGGCATCAGCAGCTTCACCGAAGCCGTGGGAGCGGGCAATTCCAAGCACTTTGACATCTTGGGCTTGAAGATGTTCGATAGCTGCGAACTGCGTGTCCATCCCACCGGCAAGGCCATCGCCCGCTTCGGCACCAAGTCGCAGGGGCAGGGCCACGAAACCACCTATGCCCAGATCATCGCCGAGGAGCTGGGAATCCCCGCCGAGCACATCCTGGTGGAGGAAGGGGATACAGATACGGCGCCCTACGGATTGGGCACCTACGCCAGCCGCAGCACTCCCACGGCGGGGGCGGCGGCGGCCAAGGTATGCCACAAGCTGCGCGAGAAGGCCCGCAAGATTGCCGCCCACCTGATGGAGGTCAGCGAGGAGGATCTGGAGTGGGAACCTGGCAAGTTCCATGTCAAAGGCGCTCCCGAAAAGGCCAAGACAATCCAGGAGATCGCCTTCGCCTCCTACACCGACCATCCCCCAGGCATGGAGGCCGGATTCGAAGCCGTTTCCTACTACGACCCTCCCAACCTGACCTTCCCCTTCGGCTCCTACATCTGCGTGGCGGACATCGACAAGGGGACGGGGGAGATTCATTTGCGCCGTTTCATGGCGGTGGACGACTGCGGCAACATCATCAATCCCATGATTGTGGAAGGCCAGGTCCACGGCGGGCTGACCATGGGATTGGCGCCGGCCCTTTTCGAGGAGCTGATCTACGACGACCAGGGCAACATCTTGACCGGCTCATTCCAGGACTACCTGCTGCCCACGGCGGTAGAGACGCCCAAATGGGAGACGGACAAGACTTGTACACCTTCGCCCCACCATCCCATCGGCGCCAAGGGGATCGGCGAGTCGGCCACCGTGGGTGCTCCGGCGGCGGTGGTCAACGCCGTGGTGGACGCGCTCTCCCACCTGGGCGTCCGCCACATCGACATCCCTGTGACTCCGCCCAAGGTCTGGGAGATTCTGAGGGAGAAGGGGGTGGCGGGCTAATGAAGTGGCCTACCCTTGTCCAGGGAAGCTTCTGATATTCTTCCGGTCGAGGCCTGTAATCTTCTGGTATTATCTGGTATTATAAAGAAGGTATATTGGGTTAAATAACAATGACTTGGATTCCAACAATTGCGATGACATTAGCCCTCCTCGCCCCGCCGCTAAGCGGCCAGAACCAAGAGCCCGAAGTGTCGGTGACGCAGTTCAGCG
Source organism: Acidobacteriota bacterium (assembly GCA_028277865.1). Classification (GTDB taxonomy): domain Bacteria; phylum Acidobacteriota; class UBA6911; order RPQK01; family DATIPO01; genus JANQFM01. The sequence goes on along the minus strand of JANQFM010000522.1, from coordinate 8,631 downwards.
GGCAGGCAATACCCGACTTCTTTGCCTGGCAGGCATTTTTCACAAAGGCCGATTACAAATTCCGCCTCGGATCGGGATTCTACAAATACTGGTTGAACACCACTCTGAATCTCCGGCCGCTTTTGGCGAAGGATGATCCCGCGTTTTCTCAAGAGATTGCGCAACTATTGGCTGATCAAGGCATGCTGGTAGCAAGAGAGTCGGAGCGCCTGAACAACGAAACGCGCTTGGCCGAAAAGATGCGAAAGCTGGGCGAGATCAATCGCAACGAACAACGCACGCGCTACGTGGCCTATATCCGCCAGGAGGTGGAGTTTGTTCAGGCCCAGCACGAAGAGCTGCACCGTTACTTGCTAGCAAGAAAGGATGGACCTGCCATTTGGGTTCGCATCGTTCAGTACGTCCATCAAGATGTAAAGGGTTCCATGGGGATTGCAAGGGAAGATACCCCCTATGAATTGGATCGCTGGGAAGTCATTCTGGAGTTTAAGGAGGTGGGAAAAAAATGAGGCACATCGTCGCAGCAGCCTTCGTTCTTTTTTGTGGTCAGCCCGTCTATTCTGCAACGATTCACAATAGCGCCGGGGTTGATATTTGCGTCCTTCCTTCGGGAAGCCTTCTCGTGTCATGGTCAACCTCAGCACGGGTTGTCGGCGAAAACCCTGAAAGTGTGCAGAGCCTGTCAATGGCTGGCGAACTCAAGAGCCACAGCAACTCTCTCTGCACCCGAGGCGGCGTAAGCCTGGATACTTGCAGCAGAACCGTCCAACAGCCTGGCAGCGCAGTGATTATCTGTGGCGGGGAGCTAGTGACCTCATGCGGAGTCAACTATTTCAGATCCTCAAGCGTCAGCTTCAGCACTCCCCCGAAGCCGTCAAACGGCCAGCAGTGGTCTGGCTGCAACTTTGGAGATTGCGGCGCAGACCAATGCTTTCTGTCTGTAGAAGGGGCCATGCTGGAGAGAATCTTGGGCCTGCCTATCTGCTTCTAAGGGGCCAGGCCAAAGCCCAGCCCCCTCATTATTCTCTTCCGAGTCCACCACAGCCCCAAGGGACTGCATAGCTGCTTCCTTGGTACTGTGCGCTGATCCGCAGATAGCGCATAGTGGTTTGCAGGTCGTGAGCGGATCCCCTATGTCGTCGGGCTCAGCCAACAGATACCCGATGATGCTGCGATTGCATTTTCTGTAGGATTCTACCAGGCATTAGGGGCGGGAAGGTCCATCGAGGCGGCATTCGAGCTTGGATCTCTACAGGCACGCCTGATACCAGCGGGCGAAACGAATTGGTCGCCAGTCCTCTTCACGCGGAGCCCGTGAATGCAAGTCCAGGCTGCTCGAACCCTGGGAGAGGCACTTGAGAGGGTGCGAACTTCCATATCTGAGTGTCGGTCCATTCATCTTTGATGTCCTTCACATGAATGTAGGACGAGCTGTTCCAGAGCCCAAAGTAATAAGGCAGGTTTGCATCGATGACGTACTTGGGCATTTTCAGGCTGTCATCTTGATGACGTAGCTACGTCCCATCAGCCGGGCGGCAAAATCGAGGCAGGCGTCGATGTCTTCAGGCTCCAACGAGGGGTACTGGCGGAGGATTTCTTCGCGGGCTTCCCCATTCCCCGAATCCAGCCACCAAGGACGATTCCAGCAATTCCCTGCTGATGGGACGTCCGGCGGCTTCTGAAACGGAGATGACCGTGCGGCGCAGCAGATCCTGGGAGCATCCCAGGGCAGCCGACATGAGCGGGTAATCGACGGTCAGGGGGATGGATCCGTGTTGCAGGAAGGCCCGGCGCAGGCGGCGTTGGGCGCTGCCGGCGATCTTGCGGCCTTGGCAGAGCAATTCGTGGCGTGAAGGCGCCACGAAGCAAGGAGCGGACAGGCTCGAATCGGTGGAGGACGGGCTGGCCGGACGGTGGGGCGGGCGGGCCAGTACGGTCTCGATGCCCAATCGGGCCAATCCGGACTGCAAAGCCAAGGCAATGACGCGGTAAGTCTCGGGCAGGCTGTTCATCGGAAAGAAGTCGGAGTCGTTGGAGATCACCGCGTAGGTCACTTCGTCGGCGTGCAGCACAGCACGTCCGCCCGAAGGGCGCTGTAGGATCGGGATTGCATTGCGGCTGCAATACTCCAGGTCCGCCCCCGATTCCGGCTTTTGGTGCTTTCCCAGCGAGACCGTCGACTTGTCCCAGGCGTAAAGGCGCACGATCGTAGTTGACCGGCTGGCCTTCTCCAGCTGCTGCAGCAAGCGGAGATCCTTCGCCATGTTGACCGTTCCTGCAAGGGGCGGATCCCGCATCAGGCGCCAAACGGGAGAAAGGGATGCGCTTTGGTTCTGCATGACGAGAAGGCGTCTTACTTCAGGCTGCTGTAGCTTTGGTAAGGACGGTTTTGGGCATCGGCCACCGGGCGGCAGGTGATGTGGCCTTTGTAGGTATTGACTCCGCCCTCCAGCAGCGGGTCGTTTTCGATGGCGCCTTCCAGGCCCATCGCGGCGATCCTGTTGATGTAGGGCTGGGTGGCGTTGGTGAGGGCGAAGGTGGAGGTTCGGGGCATGGCGCCCGGCATGTTGGTCACGCAGTAGTGGACCACCTCCTCCACCTTGTAAACCGGATCGCTGTGGGTGGTGGGCCGGGTGGTTTCAAAGCAACCGCCCTGGTCGACCGCCACATCGACCACCACGGCGCCGGGATTCATGTCCACCAGCATTCCGCGGGTGACCAGCTTGGGGGCGTTGGCGCCTACGATGAGCACCGCCCCGATCACCAAATCGGCCGAAGCAAGCAATTGAGCGATGTTGTAGTGGTTGGAGTAGACGGTCTTGATGCGGCCTAGGAAAACATCGTCCAGGTAGCGCAGTTTTTCCATGTCGACGTCCAGGACCGTGACGTCGGCGTTCAGCCCCATGGCCATCTTGGCGGCGTTGACTCCTACGGTGCCGCCCCCGATGACAGCCACCCGAGCCGGCCAAACCCCGGGGACGCCCCCCACCAACACTCCTCGTCCACCTCGAGGCTTGGAGAGGTAGTAGCTTCCCACCTGGATGGACATGCGTCCCGCCACCTCGCTCATGGGAGTCAAGAGAGGCAGGTTGCCGTGCCGGTCACTGATCGTTTCGTAGGCCACGCCGGTGACTTTGCTGTCTGCCAGCGCCTTGGTGAGCACGGGCAAAGGGGCCAGGTGAAGGTAGCTGAAGACGATCAGCCCTTCGCGCAAGCGCGGGTACTCCGGCTCGATAGGCTCCTTGACCTTGACCACCATGTCGCTGCGCCCGTAGACCTCGTCGGCGCTCTTGAGGACCGTTCCGCCAGCTTCGACATACTCCTGGTCGGTGAATCCCGAGCCCTGCCCCGCCTCCTCTTCGACAAAGACCGAATGGCCGTCGGCCACCAGCGCGTGGACGCCGGAAGGCACCATGCCGACCCGGTACTCGTTGTCTTTCAGCTCCTTGGGTAATCCGATAATCACGAGGCCTCCTTCTCTCCTGCTCGCAAAGCAGGGGACATTGTATCGATTTCTGGGGGAATGAGAAGGGGAGGGGCATTTGGCAGCTGGCATTTGGCAGTTGGCAGTTGGCAGTTGGCAGCAGGATGATACATTCTGCAGACCTTGGACCTTGGACCTTGGACCTTGGACCTTGGACCTTGGACCTTGGACCTTGGTCACGCAGAGGCGCAGAGGCGCAAGAGGGGGAAGAGAAGCGGACCTTGTGGCTCGCCCAGCCTGCCGACTGCCTTCTGCGTATAAGTGCGGGATCGGGTATCCTAGGTCGGCCTTTTCCGGAGCCTGGCCGACTGGAGGGTAGGCAGGTGGGGCTGCTGGCTGGGCGGAGGTGAATGTTAAGGGGAAGGATGACGAGTTCCGGGATGGCAGACGGCTTTTCGCTGATGCAGCAGTCCTCCAGGCGAACGGCAATCGGGATTGGGATGCTGCTCCTGCTCTACCTGGCCTTGCTGGCGCTGGGAGGGATCCCGGATGTCGATGATGCACCGTCCTTGGCTGAAGGCCACGGTCCACAGGCCGATCCGTTCGTCCCGCCGTTTTGGACCATCATCCCGTTTGCGGGGTTGCTGCTTTCGATTGCAGTACTGCCCTTGTTGCCCTGGACTTCGGGGTGGTGGAGTTTCAACCGCAACCGCTTCCTGCTGGCCTCTGGCTTTGCTGCGCTGGTGCTCCTGTACTACGGCTTTTCACACCCGGGAGGGCTTTCCAATCACTTCTTTCACCAGCAGGATACACAGCCGGGCCTGCAAACCGTGGGAGCGGTTTTCTGCAATGCTGTTTTTGACGAGTACATCCCCTTCATCATCCTGCTTTTCAGCCTTTACGTAATCAGCGGCGGCGTCAGGCTAACAGGCGATCTGGCAGCCCATCCCATCACCAACTGCGCCTTTTTGGCCATCGGAGCCCTATTGGCCAGCTTCATCGGGACCACGGGCGCGGCCATGGTCTTGATCCGCCCTCTCTTGGCCACCAATCAGGAGCGGCGCCACAAGGTCCACACCGTGATCTTCTTCATTTTCATGGTCTGCAACTGCGGAGGCCTGTTGCTGCCCATCGGAGATCCCCCCTTGTTCTTGGGCTATCTGCGCGGCGTTCCCTTCACCTGGACCATGCAGCTTTGGCCTTACTGGCTGGCGGTCAACTCTATTCTGCTGGCACTCTATTACGTTTGGGATCGCTACGCCTACAGCCAAGAAAGCCCCGCCGACATCGCCCTGGACGAAACCCACATCCGTCCCTTGAAGCTGGAGGGCACCCTCAACCTGGCATTGTTGGCGGCAGTGGTCTTTTGCGTCGCCTGGCTGATTCCCGGCAAATCCCTGCCCGGCACCTCCATCGTCTGCCCTGTCCTTTTGCGCGAGGCGGTGATGCTCCTGCTTGTGGTGGCTTCATTGTGGCTTACTCCCGCTGCTATTCGGGTGGGCAATCACTTTGACTACAGCGCCATCGGCGAAGTTGCGGCGCTGTTCAGCGGGATCTTCATCTGCATGCAGGCGCCTATCGAGATCCTCGTTGTCCAGGGCGCCGAACTGGGTTTGAGGTCCCCGGTGCAATTCTTCTGGGCCACCGGGATCCTTTCCAGCTTTCTGGACAACGCCCCCACCTACGTCGTCTTCTTCGAAGCCGCCCGCTCCCTGCCCCTTGAAGCGGGCGCAGCCCTGGTCGATCTGGCTCAGAGCCGCACCATATCTGAACCGCTGCTGTCGGCCATCAGCATGGGCGCCGTCTTCATGGGCGCCAACAGCTACATCGGAAACGGTCCCAACTTCATGGTCAAAAGCATCGCCGAGCGCCGAGGCATTCAGATGCCTTCATTTTTCGGCTACATGGCCTACGCGGCTGTACTGCTGATTCCGGTCTTCGCGGTGGTGACGATGGTTCTCTAGGCAGCTAGGGTTTCAGGGTTCTTCACGATTGGGTCAAATTTGGCTGCGAGGGGTCCGGCGGCGGTCAGGGGTTCCGGGTTCCGGGCTCCAGGTCCCAGGTTCCGGATTCCAGAGCCCGAATCCCGAAAACCCGGAACCCGGAACCTGGAACCCGAAACCCTTCTGCGGTCGGTCTGAGGCGCTGCCTCGCTAGCCTTCAATTCGGATCGATCTCAGGGTGGCTTGCAAATCGTCGGGCCAGCAGAATTGCTCCGCTGGCCCGACCCATGGTGCGCCGTTTGGGATTCCTTCCTCACTCTTTCCCTCAACCCATTTCCGGCGCCGGATCAGGTTCAGGCACAGCCTGGCGGCTGCATTTGCCTGATCCTCGTTCCTATACTGGTCGGTCGAGCAAATCTATCCCACAAGCAATTCGTTTTTTGAAAGTTCTTTTGAATTGCCTGTCCACCGGCAGGGATGCCTGTGTCACTCTCAGACTAAAGCCTGTTTTCGGGAGGAAAATGCCTGCTCGCTTGCCTGCAGAGCCCAGTGTGGCACAGGCATCCCTGCCAGTTAAAAGGCTCTGCGAAGGGCCAAGCTCCCGTTCGCCCCGAAGTTTGACAGGCTCTTCAAATGGCGATAGCTTGGTGACAGCCATGCTCGAGGATCCAGCCGGAACCTATCGCTTCAATTACGGCGACTACCTGCAGTGGACGGGAGACGATCGCTGGGAACTGATCGGCGGAGAGCCGTTTTGCATGTCGCCGGCGCCTTCGCGGATCCACCAGGCATTGGTCCTGGAACTGGGCTCTCAGATCCTGGCCTTCCTGCGAGGCAAGCAGAGCCAGGTCTATGCAGCGCCCTTCGACGTGCGCTTGCCCCGAGCCAATGAGCCTGACAGCGAGGTCGATACGGTCGTGCAACCGGATGTAGCGGCGATCTGCGACCCCGCCAAGCTGGACGATGCCGGCTGCCGGGGGGTGCCCGACTGGCTGATCGAAGTCATCTCCCCCTCCACCAATGTCCGCGACCGGGTTCAGAAGCGCGACCTTTATGAACTCCACGGAGTCCGCGAGTATTGGACCATCGATCCGGCCGAGCGGCTGCTGACCATCCACCGTCGGCAATCCGGGGGCGGATTCGGACCGCCTGAGACGCGTCCGGCGCGCGGACTGCAGGATGTTTCGCTATTCCCCGGACTGCGCATCGATCTCGACCCGCCCTTTGAACTGTGAGCGTAAAGGAGGCCGGCAGCAGATCCGGATACCAAGCCTCTGAATGGAGTTTGACAGACTCATCCAATGGCGATAGCTTGGTGGCCGCCATGCTTGAAAACCCGGCCGGAACCTATCGCTTCAATTACGGCGACTACCTGCAGTGGACGGGAGACGACCGCTGGGAACTGATCGACGGAGAGCCGTTTTGCATGTCGCCGGCGCCTTCGCGGGTCCACCAGGAGATCGTAGTGAGCTTGGTGGTTCAGGTTTCGACCTACCTGCAGGGCAAGCGGTGTCGAGTCTACGTCGCACCCTTCGACGTGCGCCTGCCCCGAGGCGACGAGCCCGACAAAGAGGTCACCACCGTGGTGCAGCCCGACGTGGTTGTCATCTGTGATCCTCACAAGCTGGACGATGCCGGCTGCCGGGGAGCGCCCGATTGGGTGATCGAAGTGATCTCTCCCTCCACCAGCGTCCGCGACCAAGTGCAAAAACGCGACCTTTACGAACGCCACGGAGTCCGCGAGTATTGGACCATCGATCCGGCCGAGCGTCTGTTGACGATCTACTGTCGGCAATCCGGGGGCGGGTTCGCTCCGCCGCAGACGCGTCCGGCCCGCGGACGGCAGGATGTCTCCCTGTTTCCCGGACTGCGAATCGACCTCGACCCGCCCTTCGAACTTTGAGCGGCCTTCAGGCCTGCCGGCCTTCTCATCCCGCCGCCGCATCCCATTCCATCAGGTGGTAGACACCGTTGGTGTCGATCTGCCGGAAGCCCAGGCGCTTGTAAAGCCTCATGGCGGGATTGTTGTGCTCGACGTGGATGCGGACCGGCTTGCCTGCCTGACGGCCTTCCTCCAGCACGCCTGTCATCAGCCTTCCGCCCAGTCCCTTGCGGCGGTGACGGGGCAGGAGCGCTATATCGACCAGGCGGATCTCATCGGCTCTGCGGTCGATGTAAAGCCGTCCGGCGGGCTTGCCGTCCAGCAAGATGATCTGGAAGTCCCCGTGCGGAAACTGCTCTGCATAAAACTTGTACTGGGCCTCGAACTGAAAGTCCAAAAAGCGCTTTTTCTCCTCTTTGCTCCAGGGCGTCGCAGCCATCTCCTCTTCCCGCGTCGAAGCGTAAAGCTGGCACAAAAAGGGCTTGTCGCCCGGCTCAATCGGCCGAAAACCAATCTCGGGCTGGCTTCTTTCTGGAGCCATGATTCGCCTTGCCGGCCAATTCCTTCTCTGCGTCCCTTTGTTCCGGGTTCCGGGTTTTTGGGATCCGGGCTCTGATCCGGAACCTGGAGCCCGGAACCCGAAAACCCCTGACCGCCGCCGGGCGCCTCGCAGCCAAAGGCTTAGGTAAACACCGCCTCGTAGAGCATCCCTTCCTTGTCCGGCCCCACCGGAACCAAGAAGAGCGGTGCCTGTTCCAGATCACCGCCGGTCACCGGATATGTGGCCTGGGCCAGTACCTTGTCCGCAGGCCCCCGGAAGAGCACTGAGAAGGACTTCCGCCCTGTCCCCTGACCCAACTCGCTGGACTCCAGCAGTTCCATTTCGACTGATTCCGCTTGCACGTCGACCCTGAAACTCTGGCCCACCCATGCCTGAAAGTCTTCGCACGCCAGCTTTTCCAGCACGTCTCCTCCATCGTCAAAGGATTCTGCTTTGAGCCTCGACAGGTGAATTCTGCGGCAACCGCTTCAAGGCGTCAAGGAAGAATGGGATATGGTTGGACTCAGCGCCTGGATCTTGGCTCTGCGCTTTCTGTGGCACTGTTGATCTCTCGCGCAAAAACCCTACTTACGGTATACTCTGGCTCTCGCCTGTGGTGGGCGTAGCTCAGTTCGGTAGAGCACCGGGTTGTGGCCCCGGTGGCCGCGGGTTCAAGTCCCGTCGCCCACCCCATCTCTCCTTATGGGGCGATTGGCCGACCCCGAAGGGGTCAGGGAGATTAGCCGGTGGTCAAGCCGTCCCGGCGCGGCCACCGGAACGGGTCCGCAAAGCAAGATGCGCCCTGAAGGGGCGCTGGAAGTAGAGCGGTTTCTCGGTGCGA
>JANQFM010000520.1 GCA_028277865.1 Acidobacteriota bacterium | reverse complement strand
CTCTGGAATCCGGAACCTGGGACCTGGAGCCCGGAACCCGGAACCCCTGACCGCCGCCGGACCCCTCGCAGCCAAATTTGACTCAATCGTGAAGAACCCCGAAACCCTAGCGGCCTAGCGAGTTTTGGCTTCCAACGAATTCATGTGGCGCGCATGAAGGCGGGGATGCAGTTCCTTCATTCTCAAACGAGCTTGGATGAGCCGGCCGGGATCCATCCAGCGCCGGTTCACGCTGGCGACCAAGCAGCGATAGAACTGCCTTTGCTTTTTGGCAACCGCTGTCGGCAGCGGCTGCTCAAGATCCTCGCTCAAACGCTGATCAATGGGGGATTCGGCATATTCCGAGCGGGAGGGGAATCTGGCGACAGGGAGGTTGCCCTCGATGCAGGCCTCCGCGACAGCCCACTGAGGGTCGTCTGCGCCTCGAAGGGCTTGCAGCAGTGGGGGATCGGGAATCGACTCCAAATCCAATCGGTCCCAGCCTTGCAAAAGCGCCTCTCGGACGTGAACCTTGGCGGCTGCATCCTCTCCCGTGCGATAATTGGCATTGGCCAGCTGCAGTCTCGTTGAGGGCTTTTCGCCGCAGCGGTACAATTCCTCCTCCAGGCAGCGTCGGGCCTTCTCCGGATAGTCCGCCATCAAATTCAGGTGGCCCAGCGAATGGCCGCCGGGAGTCAAAAGATGGCCGCGAGGAGCGCCGTCCTCTGAAAGGAGGCGCCTGAAGTAGCCTTTCTGGATCTCCTTGGCTGAGTAGGCGGGGATCAGGGGGTAGAAAGAGGCGGAACGAAACTCTGCCCATTGTCGGCAGCCCTCGTCCAAATCCAGGGGTACGGGATGGTTCTGCAGGAATTCCAGCACCTGGATTTCCCAGGTCAAGGACTCCGGTTGCAGGATTTTCTTGAGCAGATCCGAGGCCTTTTCCGGCATAATCTGCTCCAGGGCCATCTGCACGGCTCGGAGGTTCTGGCGGGCTACGTCGAAGAGGTTGAGTTGCACCAGGCTTGCCATGGGAGGGATTTTAGCCTCTCGCAGTGACGGTGCCTACAAACACGGCATACATTGGGAGCAAACAACATGATCAAGAGACTTAAATGCAAGGTTGCAGTGCTGCTGGCAACTGCAATTTCTTGGGCGGGATGCGCAGCGCCACAGAGCCAGGAGCAGCCGGGGGAGGTGACCTTTCTCAACCCGGAAGGGCTTCACCGAAACCCGGCTTTCTCTCAAGCCGTCGCCGTCAGCGGCCCGATTCGAACCGTCTATGTGGGCGGCCAAAACGCCGTGGACGCTGAAGGGAACATCATTGGCAAGGGAGACATCGGTTTGCAATCCGAAATGGTTGCCAAGAACATCGTCACGGCTTTGGCAGCAGGACAGGCAGCGCCGGAGCACGTGATCAAGTGGACGGTCTATCTGGTGGAAGGGCAAGCCGCCGGCCCCGCCTACGCTGCCTTCGGCAAGGTCTGGGGCACCCCCGCCAATCCCCCTCTCATCTCCGTCGTCTACGTCTCCGCTTTGGCTCACCCGGATTTCCTGCTGGAGGTCGAAGCGGTGGCGGTTGTCCCGGAGTAGGGGAAGGAGTCGGGAGTCAGGAGTCGGGAGTCAGGAAGAAGAGAAGGGGCGGCGGTTGGCGGTTCGCAGTTCGCAGTCAAGAAAGTGTCTGATCATCCTGGAGCCTGGAACCACTGCCCATGGGCTTTGAACATCTCCTGGCCGTCTTTTCCAAACTGCGAACCGCGAACTGCGAACTATCCCCCGCTCCCGTCTTCCCGACTCCTGACCCCAGACCCCTGACTCCCTCCTTCCCCTTGCACCTCCCGGACGAAATTGAGGAATTGATGTTCGGTTCGCTGCATGACCCGGTTCGCCCAGCTATTGGAGAAGGTGGCAGGCAGGCACTGCAGCAGGAGGGCCAGACCGTTGCGCGGGCCATTCCAGGCCTTCAGGCCCACCCTTTGCGCGCAGCTTCGGTAGTATCGATCGGTAAAAAGCAGCATCAGCACAGCCGAGGCGCGCCCGAAGCTGAAGCGGGAAAAACCCAGGTTCAGCGTGAATCGGCGGTAGGCGGGCACCAGTCTCAATGCGCGCAGCAGCAAGTCCTGGCGCACTTGGCGGACTTGCTCCTTTAGGTTCGGATTGCCAGGTACAGTGCAACCCAATCCGTCCCGCAAGCGGGGATCATAGGCAACGCCGCGCAACAGGTCCTTTTCGATGTCGCGGGTGATATTGGCCAGTTGCACCATTTCGCCGACCAGCAGGGCGTCTTCGGTTTGGTCGGCAGTCAGTCGGGGGTCATTTTGATGATGGAAGCGGAGCAGGCGGGCGGAAAAAACGGTGGGCAGGCCCAGCACGTAGCTGCAATAACGGCTCACCTGCTCTTCGTCCACCAGGATCCCCTGCTGGTGCTGAAAAGTCCCTGAAGACCAGATCATTCCCTTTGCCATCCCGCGCACCAAGTCGAGGATGATCTCTTGAACAGGAGGCGCCAGGGAGCGGAAAACCTCGTCCACCAGCTGGCAGCGATTGACCAGCAGGATGTGAGCCTGATCGCGCCCGTCGCGCGCCAGGGCGGGGTCCAGGGTGGGAGGAGGAGAGGGTGTTCGATCGGAGGGGAGCTGAAAGCGATTGGCAAAATCCCTTAAAGCCCTTTCCCGCTCGCGATGGTCGGGCAGCAGGTCTTCATAGGAATCCAGGCAGCGGCAATACAGGTAGGCCACTGCCGAAGCACGGGCCAAAGGGGCGGGCAGCAAGACGATGCAGGAGGAAAAGGTACGGGCGGCGTGGGGCAGGACGCGCCACATGAAGGCTTCGGGATCCTGCAGCGACTCGAGGTCGGCCAGATCGGGCTCCTCGCGGTCGACAAGCAGATCCCTGAGCAGCAAGACGGGGCGCTGCACCAGAAAAGGAAGCCGCACTCGTGAGCGCCAGGCCAGCATGGCAGCGCATCATACCAGCGGCTGAGGGTTTCGCGCCAAGGTGGCCAAGGCCGCCCAGCCTTACGGCGCCTTTGGCATCAT
>JANQFM010000424.1 GCA_028277865.1 Acidobacteriota bacterium | reverse complement strand
TTGGGGATCCTGCTGCTGGACCTGGTTGCGCAGAGCCGGGATGATCGATGTGGGCTCGAGGCCGGTTCGAACGGCGAAATTCTGGCTGCGCAAGGCGACGAAGTTGGGGTGCTGCAGGTAAACATCCCGCAATTGGAGGTAGGGTTCGTAGGTGTGGGGGCCGGCCTGATCGCTGAGACGCCCTTCCTTGACGTCGGCCACCACGCCCACCACCGACATCCAGGGCAGGTTGGTGGTTTCCACGCCCCATTTGATGCGCTTGCCGATGGGAACTTCGCCCGGCCAGAGGCTTTCGGCCAGCGATTCGCTGAGGATCACCACACCCTGACCGTCGCGGCGGTCCTGATCGGTGAAATAGCGTCCGGCACGCAAGGCGATCCCCTGGGCTTCGAAATAGTTTCCCAGCACCCAGCTATGGGTGGCCGAGCTGGGAGCATCGGCGGCGGCCGCCGGACGGTGCTCGGGCCAAAAGCTGAGCGATTCGGTGGAATGGAAGGGCAAATCGGTCGAAGCGCCCACCGCTTCGACGCCCGGCAAAGCCTCGATCCCCCGCAGCAGATCCTGATAGAAAGCCCGAATGCTGCCCGCGTCGGGATAGACCTTGAGGCTCAAGGGGACGTTCATGGTGACGACGTTCTCAGGCCGGAATCCGGGGTCGATTGCCATCAGCTTGGCAAAGCTGCGCATGAGCAGGCCGGCGCCGATGAGCAGGACGATGGACAGGGCGATGGTCGTGACCACCATTCCCTTTTGCAGCCAGTGCCGTCCGGCGACGGGAAGCGGGGAGGCACCGCTTCGCTCTTTGAGGGCCTCGTGCAGGTTGGAGCGCAAGGTGCCCAGCGCCGGCGTCAATCCGAATATGAGGGCCGTAAGGCCGCACAGCAAAAGGGTGAAGCCCATCAATTGCCAGTCCAGCCCGATCTCGGACATGCGGGGCAAGGCTCCCGGCTGCAGGGTCAGCAGCAGGCGGGTGCCCGCCAGGGAAAGCAGAATGCCCAGCAAGCCGCCCGCCAGCGCCAACATCAGGCTTTCGCAAAGCAGCATGCGCATAAGCCGTCCCCGTCCGGCGCCCAAAGTGAGGCGTACGGCGATTTCGCGTTCCCGGCGGGCCGCTCGGCTCATTAGCAGGTTGGCCACATCGGCGCAGGCGACCAGCAAAACCAGCAGCACGGCGCCCAACAAAAGCAGCAGGGGAGCGCGCACTTGGCCCACCACCTCTTCGTGCAATGGCATGACCGTGGCCGTCAAATCGAAGTTGGGGGCGTTGCGCAGCGAGGCGGGATAGATCTCGTCGTGGATGCGCTTGGCGATGGAGGTGGCTTCCTGCTGGGCCTGTTCGAAGGTCACACCCGGTGCCAGGCGTCCAACGACGCTCTTGTTGTAGCCGCCTCCCCGCACCTGCAGGTCGGAACGCGTGAAAGCCAAAGGCACCCACAACTGGGCGGGCTGATTGTTCCAGCGCGGGCCCTGCAGGGGGAACTCGAATTCGGTAGGCATCACGCCCACGATGGTGTAAGGCGCCCGGTCGAGCTGGATGGACTTGCCCCGCACGTCCTCGTCGCCGTCATAGTAGCGCTGCCACAGGCTGTGGCTGAGGATGGCGAACTGGGTATTGCCTTCCTCGTCCTCCTCTTCGCTGAAAGTCCGCCCCAGGGCCGCCTCGGCCCGAAGCAGGGGAAAAAGGGAGGCCGACACGCGGGCTGCGGTGATTCTTTCCGGCTGATCCAGCCCCGACAGTTCGAACTCGACGTTCTGATAGGCGGCCAAGCCTTCGAACGATTGCTGCATCTCCTGAAAGTCCATCAGATCGGCCGCCGAGAACATCATGATGGGCAGATCCGACTTGGGAAGCCCCTCGAAGAGGATGGCCAGACGATCCGCTTCCTGAAATGCCAGCGGCTTGAGAGCAACAGAATTGACGACGCTGAAAATGGCGGAATTGGCGCCGATGCTCAGCCCCAGGGTGAGCAGAGCCAGCAGGCTGAATCCAGGCTGCTTGATCAGGCTTCGCAAGCCGTACTTGATGTCTTGCATCCAAAACTGCATGGTGTTGTCACCTCCTGGCTCCGATGGAGAAGCCGTCTGCACACACTGGGGGGTTTTCCTGGCGACCTCAGCATCGGAGATCTGGAGGATAACCCTGTTCACTTTCCTTCCCTTGACGGAAAAACTCTCTTCAATGTTTGGTAGACAATTGGACTTACGGCGCCAGACAAAGGTTGCTGTGCGAGGCTGCCAACTCCGCCACCGATGCCCAATCCGAGCGAGGACGCAACACCGTGCGGCTCGGGGCTCATCCCAACTCCGGGAAGGGCGGCGGGATTTTCCACTGCAGCAGACCCGATTGCTGCAATGCATGCAGGCCCAGGCAGGGCAGGG
>JANQFM010000418.1 GCA_028277865.1 Acidobacteriota bacterium | reverse complement strand
GTGCGAAGCTTCAAACTGAAATCCCTGAACTCACGTTATTGACTTTTGACACCAAACTCCACCAAGCAGCACTTGGAGAGCGCTTGGCGAGCCATGATTTTTTGAACGGCGTCTGACGAGGCTGGTGCGCCATGCCGGTCGCTTCAGTTGTCGGCCATGGGTAAGATGCCAGCGTTCCAAGCATCTCCTACACTCGCAGCCCGCTTCGGGTGTCCACAGACTGAAGGCTGAAAGGCGCGAGTCAGACGCTATCCACAATTCGCAGCATCTTTTCGTAGAATAACTCTCATGCCAGCGAGTGGTGGAGCAGCAGATAAACTCTGCAACCGCTATGAAGCCCTGTGGGTGATCGATCAGCTTCTTAGGGTCGTTGACGGCGCTGGATGCCAGTTGACCTATGAACCGCTGGATCCCGATGAATCGCAAGGGATAGAGTTTGCTGTCCAGAAAGCCGATGGCACAACTGACTACTGGTCGGTCAAGCGTCAGACGACCAGGGCAGCGGGTTGGACGCTCGCACTCATGGCTCGTCTGGACGACCGCGGTAGATCTATCCTCGGTGACTTGATGAGGCACGTGAAGCGAGATCCGTCCCACCGCGGCGTATTCGCCTCAACTTTGGGAGCTCGCGATTTTGATGAACTTCGAACCCACGCCGATAGCGAGGCGCTCCTTGAAGCCCGGCTTGATCAGTCAGCTGAACTCAAGTCGGATTTCCGCAATTACGTTTTACCGCTCTGTGGTAGTGACTCCGAACAGGCGCGGGCTTTGTTGCTGCGGACACGGACGCACGCGATTGACGAGGCCCAACTCCTCGATCGCGTTGAATTCACGATTCGCAAGCTCCTCTACGCAACAGACGGTTCAATGTTGGACGCAGCTGCCGTGCGTCGCCACTTGGCGGACTTGCTCCTCGACAAAATCCACCGCCCACTCGACCGAGAAACCATTCTCAGTGTACTGGCAGGTCACGGCATCCGCTTGCGCGATTGGGCGATCGACGAGTCGGTACAGGACAGAATCAGGGCGCTTTGCGAGTCCTACACTGCACCGCTCCGGGAGGCAATGATCAACAGCACTCTCCTACCACTGGCTGGTTCGGAGCCCCTTCTCGCTGCCGGAGGAGGGGCTAAAAGCGAAAATGTGCTGGTGGTTGGTGGGGCAGGCTGCGGCAAAAGCACTACGCTTGCGGATGTCGTCGAGCGTCTTCGAGGTTTCGGCGTTCCAGTGCTGACGATCCGTTTTGACCAGTTGCCCGAAGGTATCATCACGACCAGGCAATTGGGCCGCAAGCTGGATCTGCCTGAATCACCGGCTCTAGTCCTCGCGGGTGTTGCTGGCGGTGCCAAATCCGTGCTCGTCATTGACCAACTCGACGCCATAAGCATGGCGTCGGGCCGTCGGGCGGAGTTGTGGAACCTTTTCGAGGAACTCCGCCGCGAGGCAGAACGGTTTTCGGGCATGTCACTGATCGTTGGGTGCCGCGAATTCGACTTGGAGCACGACCGCCGGTTGCGTGCGATGAAGGCCGATGGATCAGGCTTCCAGATCGTGGAACTCAAGCCACTCTCTTCGGATCAAGTAGACGCTGCGTTGAAGGATGCCGAGATTGACCCATCTGCCGTTCAGGCGACTCTCAAACCGCTCTTGACCATCCCATTGCACCTCTCGATGTTCTTCAGCTTGGCTCCCGCCGATCGCATCAGCGGGCGATGAGCAAGCATGGAGATCAGCTAGGTCAGTCCTTGGCGAAAAGAGCCGAGGAGGATCCGGTGCGATTCGCAGCGCTCGCCATGCGCATGCCCCCCGACCTGCCTGCCAGCTGTTTCGATGCCATCTTGCGGGGTGTTGCGGACTGCGGCCCCCCAGATGACGATGCGCCTTCAGCAATCACTCCGGAGGAAATCGCCTCTCTCATTCGGTACGTACATGCACTTCCCCAACGGCCCCATGGGCGTGCGATTGCAGGGCTAATTGAGAGATGGGTTGGCGGCGATTAGCCAGAGGAGGTTATCGAGGCGGTAGCCTGGTACGCTTTTAACGACCCGGATCCCGAAAAGGATCTGTGGAAGGTTCCAACTTCCGGCGGTCAGCCGGTATACGGCGGAGACCCATATTTAGCGGGTATAAACTCGACACGCGGGGCAATCGCCGAGGCAGTTTCACAGATGCTGTTCGACAATCCCAGCCGCTTCGCAGGCTTGCACGATGTCGTTCACGGCCTCTCTTACGATCGCTCTATCGCCGTGCGCTCATGCGCGATCAGGTCTTTACTGGCTGTGTTGAATGTGGATGCCCGGAAGGCAATTTCCTGGTTCGTTGAGAGTGTGTCAGCAGACTCGGCACTTCTGGACACGCCATACGTAGAGCGTTTCGTCCAATCCGCTGGCTACCACGACTATCAGGCGATCCGACCTGTTATTGAAGCAATGTTGCGGTCAACATCCCTCAATGCCGTAGAAGCGGGCGCCAGGCGAGTTTGCCTCCTGGCGTTAGACAAGTCGGAAGCAGAATCAGATGCCGAACAGGTCCGATGCGGAACTCCAACCATGCGAAAAGCAGCCGCAAACGTCTACTCGGCAAATGCTGCAAATGAAGTTGTCGGAGCAACCTGCCGACGACTGCTTAAACCTTTCTTCAAGGACGTAGACGACACGGTGAGTGCCGAGGCAGCGTCAGCGTTCACCAAAGTGGCGAGCCTCAAGACACCGGATCAAGCCGACCTTCTTGGGGCATTCTTGAAGGCAAAGCCAGGACCGGATGCCTTAAAGCCAGTTGTGCGTGCACTCGAGAGCTCATCGGTCCAGCTTCCTGATCTTGTTTGCACGCTGGCAGAAATGTGTATCGAATACTTTCGGGCTGAAGCGGGGGACTTCTCGAAGGCAGGTGCGATGGTTGCCAGGGACCTTTCGAAGATCGTGGTCCGCCTTTATGCCCAGACGGAAGATCCAACAATCCAGTCACGCTGCCTGGACCTGATTGACGAAATGGAACGACACCACTTCATGGGGCTGTCCGACGAATTAAGGCGTTTGGACCGGTAACTCTTGGCCATATGCGCAGTTAAGCGATGCGACGAACTCGCGTTTTGGCGGGAGCTGTCCTTCCGAACCAGGTCCGTGCTGTCGGGCATTTCCCCGTAACTGGACTGAAGGCGCTGGCGGAGGCTCCGAATCTCTTCCACAGCCTGATGCCGGTCTTCATGGGAGGGGAATCGGACATCTTCATCAGCAGTTCCTCAACGCTATCCAGGCCTTCTGAGCGGGCAACGCAACTGAGACGTTCGTGGAGCTGATCCGGAATGACTACAATTCGGCTCATCTCCCATACCTCCAGCCTCTTATCCTCAGACTATTGGTTCACGCTTTGATCGCTCAACACCGCTAAAGGACTGGCCTAACAACCCTCTCAGGGCTGGAAGCCCTTCGGGAAATGCCGCTGAAGTGGCTTTGGATAAAGGAAGAGGCCGGGGTGTTGCCTTGGATGGCCCATGCAAGTCGCCTTCGGAAAATGAGATGTCCATGGTGTACGCACATGATTCGACCTTCAAGTGATGTATACTCCTGTAGTGAGATTCGAGTGGGATCCGGAGAAAAACACTGCGAATCTCCGCAAGCATGGCATTGATTTTGCCACGGCCATCCGGGTCTTTCAGGATTGCGTTCTGGAGCGCATGGATGATCGTTATGATTACGGTGAGATCCGGATTGCAGCAATCGGACGAGTCGATGGAATCGAGGTGACCGTCTACTACACGGAACGAAGTGGTGTCCGGCGCATCATATCGGCTCGGAAGGCAACTAGGAATGAGCGAAAAGCGTACTACAATGCTCTCACCTTCCAAGGCTGAGGCCTTGAAAGACCAAGAGGAACGCACGGATTGGGAACGGCTCCGCAAAATGAGCGACGAAGAGGCGGAAGCGGCCGCGTCTTCAGATCCTGACGCTCCGCCGACTGACGAGCAATTCTGGAACGAGGCACGCCTCGTGTGGCCGGGAAGCAAGAGCGGGAGCTCAAGCTGATCGACTGTATCCGATCCCGGCAGATTGAGTGAGCGCAGTAAACCGGCGGCGGGAAACAAAGCCGGGCGGGGCCGACGCTGCTGCACCTGATCCGCAATCAGACGGACACACGCCGTGTGTCCCTACAGGCTCTGAGGCGCCATCTCGTAGGGGCGCACGGCGTGTGCCCGCTCCCCTCTCCAGCTACTTCGCGCCAAATACGTGCTTTGACTCGATTGGGCGGGCCGACACGGCTCCGGTCGCCATCAACTCCCGGAATTGTCGAACTGTGACTGCCTGCCCGGGCAGAGCCGAGAGAACTCCCATGCTGGCTTAGGAAGGGCAGATGCCGAAGCGACAAGAATCTCAAGTCTGAACTACTGCACCTCAGACCGCCCGCGGCGGGCGGTGCGGCGTTTTTTGAGGAAGTCTTTGCGGCGGCTCATGCTTTGGCGGCGCTCTTGGAGGTGGGCGGCGCGCTGTTGGGCTTTGGCGGCGTCTTGGGAGATCAGTTCGGCCAGCAGGCGGACGGTGACTCCCTGGTAGAGGCGGGCTACGGGCAATTCGATTTCCAGCTTGTCCTGCAGGCGCGAGGCCACCTGGATGGCCAGGAAGGAATCGCCTCCTAATTCGAAGAAGTTGTCGTATACGCCGATGGATTCGAATCCCAAAACGGCCTGCCAGACCTCGGCGATGTCGCGCTCCAAGTCGTCTTCGGGAGGGGCGTAAGGGTTGGGCAAGTCGGGGCGGGAATGCAGGGAGGTTTGGGCAGCGGACGAATCGCCTCCCGGCTGTGAGCCGGAGCGGCGGCGGGAGTCGGCGATGCGCGAGGCGAGGTCGGCGGTCGAGAGGACGAGTTGACCGCTCAAGCCTCGGGCCACGATTCGTTCGAAAACCTCTTCTCCTTCTTCGGCGGTCATGGCCAGATCTGCCAGGTCGCGGCGCAGGGAGGTGATCTGCTCGGGTTCGTCTTCCAACTGCCACACGTCCCAATCAACGCTCAGCCAGCGGGGTCCGGCAAAAGCCTTTTGACGCAGTGCGAAGGCGTCCATGAAACGATTGGCGGCGGTGTAGGCGCCGTAGGCCAGTCCGCCCAGCACGGAGGCCAGCGAGGAGATGAGGATGCAGAATTCCAGTTCCTCCTGATCGGCCACAGCTTCGCGCAAGGCGTAAAGCGCTTGGGCTTTGGGGCGGAAGTGGCGCAGGCAGTCCTGATGGGTCATTTCTCGGATTGCGCCGAAGGTCTCGACGCCCTGGGTTCCGGCTGCGTGGATGATTCCGTGCAGTGCGCCGAAGCGTTGACGCACCTCAGCAAATGCCTGGCTTAGCTGGGCGGGATCGGCGATGTCGGCCCGCAGGGGCAGGATTTCGGCACCCTGCCGGCGCAACGTGTCGAGTCGGATGGAGCGCTGCTGGGCGTCCAATTGCGAATCGGATGCGGAGTCCTCGATCAGCGCCAAGCGCAGCCCCTGTCGGCGGGCCAGCAACTTGGCCAGGGCCAGCCCGTTGCCCTCCAAGGCGCCCATGAGCAGGTAAACGCCATCCTCCCGGAAAGCTGGCGAATCGGCTTGCGCCTCCAGCCGAACCGGCTCGTAAGTGGTGGTGAAGCGCTCTGATGCCCGGTAGGTGATGGTTCCGCTGCTGCCCGCTTCAGCTTCGGCATTCAGGTATTCCGGCAGGTAGTCTGAGTCCATTTCCTCGGGCCTCAGTTCGATGCAGCGGCAGGTGATGTGGGGATGCTCCTGGGGCAGGACAGTACACAGCCCCGCAAGCAGAGCTGCTTCGGGCCTAAAGTCCTCTTCAGGACTCAAAGGCCGGGCACATTCGGTCAGGACGGTCAGGTCGAGAGGCTGGTCCGGCTTGGCAATCAGGGCCTGAACCAGGTAAAGCAAGCTGTAAAAGGCAGTTTGCTGGTAGGTTTCGAATTGCAGGGCATTGTCGGCTGCTGGTCCGTCAGAGTGGGATAGGCTCCAGGTGTGGACCACGGCTTCAGGCTGCTTCGCTTGCCGACTGAGATGTTCAATCAGCTGGTTGTAGTCTTCGGCTTGGGCAGGGTTGAGAATGAAGTCTGAATCCCCTTCATTCGCATACGCCTTGCCCATTCGGACAGCGGTCACGAGATTGCCGGCCTGTCGCAGCCGCTCGACCAAACGCTCTCCAGCTTCACCAGCGGCAAAGACCAGCCAGCGACGTGAGGTGCGTTCAGCCGGCTTGGCAAGCGGCAGGGAAGGCTTCCAGCAAGGCAGGTAAAACCACTCGGCCTGATCGGGCCTTTTGGCAATCCCCTGGCCGTGCGCCGCGACGGCGGCGGGTCCGCGCGGCAGGGGATCGATCCAGTAGCGGTGAGGTTCGAAGGGATAGCTGGGCAAAGCTATGCGCCGCCGCTGCTGACTGTCGTAAAGATGCGTCCAGTCGATCTGCAGCCCGGCCATCCAAAGGCTGCCCAAGGCGGAGAGCAGCGAGGCAAAATCGTCGGAGTCCTCCTTCAGCGAATCGGGCAGCGAAGCGATGACCGGCTGCCCTTGGCGGGACGGGTGACGTGAGGCCAAGGTGGTCAGCGTCCGTCCCGGACCCACTTCGAGCAGGACGCGCTCCGGCTGGCTGAAGAGTTCGGCCACCCCGTCTGCGTAGCGAACGCTTTGGCGCAAGTGCTCCACCCAGTAGCCGGGATCGGTGGCCTGCTGGGCGGTGATCCAAGTGCCCGTCCGGTTGGAAATGAAGGGAATGCGGGGCGGCTGAAGCGAAACGCGGCTCACCTGGCTGCGAAATTCCTCCAGGATGGGATCCATCATGGCCGAGTGAAAGGCGTGCGAAGTCACCAAACGGCGTCCGGCTACTCCTTGCTTGGAAAGCCTTTCCTCCAGCAATCCAACCGCACCTTCCGGCCCTGAAACGACTACACGTGAAGGTTCGTTGACAGCGGCCAAGGAGAGTTCCGCACCCAGCATCTGCTCGATCTTCGACTCGGGCAATGGGACGGCCAGCATGACCCCTGGGGGCTGCTGCTGCATGAGCCTGCCCCGCGCCGCCACCAAAGCCAAGGCCTCCTCCAGCGTGAAAACTCCCGACAGGCAGGCGGCCACGTACTCACCGATGCTGTGCCCGATCATGCCCTGCGGCTCGATGCCCCAAGACATCCAAAGCCGCGCCAGGGCGTACTCGACGGCGAACAGGGCAGGCTGGGCGAGGGAGGTGGCGGTCAGACTGGGAATAGGGGGGGAACCGGACTCCGGGTTCCGGGTTCCAGGTTCCGGGTTAAGGAGTTCAGATTCCGGATTCTGAAACCCGGAACCCGGAGCCTGGAGCCGGAAGCCCTCTCCGTCCCCAAACACCTCCTCCCTCAGATCCAGCTCCAGATGACCCAATAGAATCGTTGCGCAACGGTCGAACTCCTCCCGGAAGACAGGTTCGGACTCGTAGAGCCGGCGAGTCATGCCGGGGTGCTGGGTTCCTTGGCCGGAGAACTGGAAGATGACGGGGCGGTTGCGGGGCTCTTCGAGGTCGGCTGCGTTGAAGAGGCGTCCGCCTTGGCCTCGCAGTGCCTGGATGGCCTGTTGGCGGTCTTGAGCCACCAAGAAGCGTCTCTGGCGGAAGACGGATCGGGCGGTGTGAAGCGTGTAGGCCACGTCGGCCAGGGGAGTGTCGGGTTGGCCCTGCAGGGAGTCGGCCAGGTTGGCGGTGGCGGCTTCCAAGGCGGATTCGGTTCGGGCCGACAGGCACAGCAGCTGCCAGGGGCGCGAGGGGCCGCTGGGACGCTGCTCGCGCGCTTGCTCCAGTATGACGTGGGCGTTGGTGCCGCCCACCCCGAAGGAGCTGACGGCGGCTCGGCGGGGACTGTCCCCAACCGGCCAGTCTCTCAGCGCAGCGTTGACGTAAAAGGGGCTGCTCTCGAAGTCGATGGCGGGGTTGGGCTGTTCGAAATGGAGGCTGGGCGGAATCTGGCCATGCTGCAGAGTCAGGACCGTCTTGATGAATCCGGCCACTCCGGCTGCGGCATCCAGATGCCCCAGGTTGCTCTTCACCGATCCCAGGGCGCAAAACCCTTTTTTCTGAGTGCTTTCGGCGAAGACTTTCTTGAGGGCCGTCACCTCGATGGGGTCTCCCAATGAGGTTCCGGTGCCATGGGCTTCGATGTAGCCCAGCGATTCGGGATCGATGTCGGCCAAAGCCTGGGCAGCGCCGATGACTTCGGCCTGGCCTTCCACGCTGGGAGCAGTGTAGCTGACCTTGACCGATCCGTCGTTGTTGATGGCCGAGCCCTTGATGACGGCCAGCACAGGATCGCCATCCTCCAATGCTTCTTCCAGCCGCTTGAGCACCACGCAGCCAATCCCGCTGCCAAAGATGGTTCCAGCCGCCTGAGCGTCAAAGGCTCGGCAGTGACCGTCGGGAGAAGCCAGCCCGCCTTCCTGGTAGTAGTAGCCCGACACCTGGGGAACCTTGACGGTCACTCCGCCCACCAGGGCCAGATCGCACTCGTAATTGACCAGCCCCAGCCCGGCCAGGTGGACGGCCACCAAGGAAGTCGAGCAGCTCGTCTGCACCAGGACGCTGGGGCCTTTGAGGTTGAGCTTGTAGGAAAGACGGGTGGGCATGAAGTCCTTGTCGTTGGTGATGAAGACCTGGAAGGCGCCCGCGCCCTCGAAGAGGTCCAAACGGGTGGTCAGGTTGCTGAGCAGATAGGTGTTCCAGGCCACTCCGGCATAGACCCCGATGGTGCCCGGATAGTTTTCGGGGACCACTGCCGCCTGCTCCAGGGCTTGCCAGGCGCATTCCAGGAAAAGCCTCTGCTGGGGATCGAGGATCTCGGCTTCTCTTGCGGTGTAGCCGAAGAAAGGGGCGTCGAAGTGCTCGATGCCTTCCAGTATGCTGCCGGCTTTGACGTAGTTTTGATCTTTGAGGAGCTTTTCGGGGACTCCGGCGGCTCGCAGTTCTTGGTCGGAAAAGAATGTGACGGCTTCGACGCCGTTCTTGAGATTCTCCCAAAACTGGCGGAGATCGCGGGCACCGGGGAAGCGTCCGGCCATGCCGATGACAGCGATGTCTTTGGGGTCGGCTTCGTGGGTCATGGGCGGTGTGTGGAGCCCGCGAAATAGACGAGAATCTTGCGGAAATTCGCGAAAGGGCTTGGGCTATCTCCTTTTGGCTAAGCGCCTCCGTTGGATGGCTTGTTTTTTCCTGGCGGCTCGCTGACGGCCTCGCTGCAGGACCGATTCCTGCTTTTTGTCGGGTTGCAGGTAGCGGGCCAGGGCAGCGACGGTGGGTGCTTCGAAAATGCTGACGGTTGGGATTTCCAGGCCCAGTTCCTGCTTCAGTTCCGACACGAGCTGGACGCCGCTGAGAGAGGTACCGCCCAGCTCGAAGAAATTGTCGTTGGCACCCACCCGTTCCAGCCCCAGCACCTTTTGCCAGATGGCGGCGATGCGCTCCTCGATGCCGCCGACAGGGGCAGCAAAGTCGCTGCTCACATCGGGACGTGCCTGGACAGGACGGGAAGGTGCGATGCGGCTGAGCTGCTCGACCATGCGGGTGCGGTTCCAGGAACGGGCTTCTTCAATGGCTGCCGATGGCGGACGCGGCGAAACCACCACCTGGGACACGCCCCCACGGGACAGGATGCGCTGCAAGGCTTCGGCGCCCTGCTGGGGGCGGATGCCCGGCGCTCGCAGATCGGTTGAGGCATCTTCTTCGTATTGGCGCAGTTCGCCGGACTGCTGAAGCTGGGCCAAAGCCTCCCGGCCCACTCTCTTCATCGAAAAGCTCTCGATTTCGGCGCAAACGGATCCCTGGGTGTCCAGCAGGCTGACGTCGCAACTGATGACGTCTCGGGCCTCCAGCGGGCCTTTGATGCGAATGTGGCTGTACCCTTGGCGAGGAAAGGGCGCGTAAAGGCTCAGGCACTCGTATGCCAGAGGCAGGAAGTCCCCCTGGCATAGGAACTGCAACGATCCGGCCGCCACGTCCAGCAAAGCCGGGTGGATCAGGTAGCTCTCCAGGTCGCCGGCCAGCGCCTTGTCCAGGCGCAGCACGGCCAGTGCCTGCTGCTCTCCCACCTCGATGCGCTTGAGGCTTTGCCAACGGGGTCCGGTGACCAGGAAGTCCTCTGCGCCGTTGCTGCCGCTGCGGCGGGTCGTGATGCTGCGC
>JANQFM010000394.1 GCA_028277865.1 Acidobacteriota bacterium | reverse complement strand
ACGCTTGTTCCAGCCGTGAAAATAAGCATAAGCAAGACAATAA
The DNA here is from genome assembly GCA_028277865.1 of Acidobacteriota bacterium. Lineage (GTDB taxonomy): Bacteria > Acidobacteriota > UBA6911 > RPQK01 > DATIPO01 > JANQFM01. The sequence continues at coordinate 15,354 of JANQFM010000394.1, read as the reverse complement.
TACAAAATCGTAGATAATAAATATATTTCATTTGATTCACTCTCCTTTAGCATTTGGTTTTTCGACTTTGTCTATTCAAACGAGTGGAGGTCTTCAAGTCCCTCAAAAAATTGGCCTGGCGCGGGGTCGCACCACCTCTTATCTGGAGTTGGATGCGGGGCCGAAAAGCGGTCGGCCAAACAGGTGATTCAATCTCGCTCTCGGGCAGTTCTCCACCGTAGCGGTGGTGGATTCGAAGCGTTGGCGGTGACGCCCTGCCGGGTGTCGCCGCAGTCTGTTGGCCGGAAATATGCCTTCTTCCCGCAGGGCGGCTCTTGCTGTATGCTATGGGCCGGTAAGCGACAACCTCCGGCTGGTCCCGAGCGTCCTTGCGAAGTTCCCAGAGGTGGCTGGAGGCGTTTGTTGGTGCGCTTTCTTGCGGATTATTATCCCGAAGACGCCTGCTTGAGAATCGGCTGGGCACGACCGGTGGGCTGGCGGCGACACGGACTCATCCAGTTTTCAATCCCGACTCTCTCCTTGACGGCTTGGGAGGTTGAGGGGAAAGCCCTTGATGGAGGTTAAAAGTGGATCTTTTTGCCGAGATGCAAGCCAGAGGGCATGAGCAGATCGACTTTTTCTACGAACCTGAATTCGGAATCAAAGGGGTCGTTGCAATCCACAATACCGCCCTGGGGCCCGCGCTGGGCGGCTGCCGGATGTGGAATTACCAGTCTGAAAAAGATGCCGTCATCGACGTGCTGCGCCTTTCGCGGGGAATGACTTACAAGGCAGCTGTCAGCGGGCTCGACTTGGGCGGCGGCAAGGCTGTCATCATCGGGGATCCCAAAACCGACAAGTCCGAGGCCTTGTGGCGAGCCTTCGGGCGTTTTGTGCAAGGCATGGGAGGCCGATACATCACCGCCGAGGACGTGGGGACCTCGGTCGAAGATATAGCAATCGTCCGCCGTGAAACCCGTTATGTGGTTGGAATTGCCCAGGATCAGGGCGGTGGGGGCGATCCTTCACGGGTGACGGCCCGGGGCGTCTTTGCCGGCCTGCGGGCGGCAGTCGAGGCGCGGCTGGGGCGCAAAGACCTGGAAGGGCTCAAGGTAGCCATTCAGGGTGTAGGACATGTGGGGATGTACCTGGCCCGCCTGCTGCACCGCAATGGCGCCCGGCTTTTCGTCAGCGACATCGATTCCTCGCGAGTATCGGAGGCGATCGAGAAATACGCTGCCCAAGCTGTGGGACTCGACGAGATTTACGGCCTTGATGTAGACGTCTTCGCTCCCTGCGCCTTGGGCGCCGTGGTCAATGACGACACCATCGACCGCTTTCGATGCACCGTTATTGCCGGCGGCGCCAACAACGTCCTCTACAATCCCCGCCACGGTGAAGAGCTGGTCAAACGCAACATCCTCTACGCCCCGGACTACGTGGTCAACGCGGGCGGCGTCATCAATGTCTACCAAGAGCTGAACGGCTACAACGAAGAGGAAGCCCTGCGCAAGGCGGACGCAATCTACCATACGCTGCGGGAGATCTTCGACCTCTCCAAAAAAGAGAATATCGCCCCTTACCAGGCCTCCGACCGCCTGGCCGAAGCGCGCATCCGCCGCGCCAAAGACGGACGCAAAGACCGCCTGCACAACCTCTACCTGCCCGGCCGGTGAGTGGAATCAGTTGGCAGTTGTCAGTTGGCAGTTGGCAGTTGTCAGTCAAGAAGGTAATACAGAACCGGTGACTCGGGCGTTTTGCAGTTCGGGGAAAGAATCCCCTAACTCCGGCCTGGAACCCGGAACCTGGAACCCGGAACCCCCCCATCTGACCTTGTCACGCAGAGGCGCAGAGACGCGAGAGGGGGAAGGGAGCGGACCTTTGAACTCAGGATCCCTTCCCCTCTTCCCACTCCTCTGCGCCTGTGCGCCTCTGTGCGAACTCCCCCTTCCTCCCAGCACCCCTTTTACTCCAGAATCTTGCCTATTGACTTGACTCCAGTACAATTCATGAAGTAACAAACGAGATCTGGTGAAAGCAATTCATGAGCGGTACCAGATTCTTTACCCATTGGAAAAAGGGCCGGATGCCCGTGTCTTTCTCATTCGGGACCTCTGGCAAGATGGCACTCGGAGGGTGTTGACCCTCTCGCCGCTCGAGACGGCGACCCGCGCTGGGCGGCGCAGCTTCGAAGAGCGCTTCAATGGCCGAATCTGCCTGGTTCATCCCGCTCTGGCCAGGGTCCATGATTTTGCCTTCCGAGGCCGCAAGATCGGACTGGTTTCCGACTTCTTGCCTGGAAAGCGGCTGGGTCAGCAAGAGCCTTCCGTCGGCACCGCCCTGAGCCTGGCTGTTCAGATGGCAGAATTACTGGTTTTCCTTCACCGGAGGGAGTTTTATTGCGGCGTGCTGGCGCCTTCCCGGATCTACACCACTGCACAGGGCCGTTTGACTGCCAACCTCCTGGCCCCTCACGACCCGCAAGGTTGCGGTTCGCACTGCAGCCATGTCCGTTATGCGGCCCCGGAGCACCTGAAAGCAGGGTGCCTCAGCGTGCAGGCCGACCTCTATTCGCTGGGGATGCTCCTGTATCACCTCTTTACCTCTTCGCCACCCTTCTTCGAGGCCGACGCCGAGGAGTTGCTCCGAAAGCAGTTCATGGCCGACCCGGTGCCGCCCCGCAAGCTGCAGGCCGACATTCCTGAAGAGATCTCCCAGCTCATCCTGGCCCTGATTCACAAGGATCCGGAATTGAGGCCTGAATCAGCCCGATATGCCCTTTCGGTCCTGCGTCACTTCAGCAATCTGCCATCCCGGCAGGCTCCTCCCTTGAAGCTTCCACTGCTGGGCCGAGAGGACGAGATCCTGCGCTTTCGCCGCTTGGCGGAGGAATTCCAGCAGGACCGGTGCTCTCGCCTGGTCGTGATCGAAGGAGTGGCCGGAATCGGCAAAACCCGCCTGCTGCGCCGATTCGAGTCGATCGCCAGGCTGCACCGTTTGCCCACCTATCGCCTGGCAGGCGAAGAGTCCTTTTCGGTGCAGGGCCAAGCCGCCCAGGCCGTTTTCTGGGACGATTGGAAACCGGATGCTGCTCATTTGGCTGGTCTGGAAAAGCTGCTCGGGAACGCCACTCCCCGAATCGCGGCCCTGACACTCTGCAAAGAGGCGGGCAGCAACGCCGGCCATCACCTCAAGAAGTTTGATGGAGAAGGAGTGAAGCGGCTGGAAACGCCGCTTGGCCCCCTGGATCGGCTCCGCTCGCGCCGTTTGGTCGAGGTTCTTCTCGGTGAGTGCCCGGCCGAGGTGGAATCGCGAGTGCTGGACCAGTGCTCGGGCAACCCCTTTTTCCTCATGGAATTCCTGCGCCAGATGGAGCGCACCGGAGAGCTGAAATATCAAGAGGGAAGCTGGCGCTGGAGTCCATCCGCACTGTCAAGCCGGCAGTTGCCTGCGGCTGTGACCGAAAACGTCTGGGCCCGGATTCAGCGCTTGCCTGAGCAGGATCGCGAAATCGTAGAGGTCCTTTCGCTATTCGACCGGCCGGTTCCTGTCAAGATGCTTTCGGAGCTGGTGAGGCGTCCCTCAAATCGGGTAGAGAATGGGATCCGGAGGCTGGAACGGCTTGAAATGGCTCGATTGGGAGGCAGCCTGGCTTCAGTGCTGGCCTTCGTCCACCACCAATGGATGCGCCATGCTGTCCGCTCGGCCCTGCCCGGCCGGAGGCGCCGGCAAATGCACCTGCGGATCGTTCGGCACCTGGAAGGCGGTCTGGCGCCCCATCCGCCCTCAGCACTTCTTGAAGCCTTGTCCCTTCACAGCCTGCTTTCCGGCGACCAAGCCCTCTCCCGCAAATATCTTTGGCCAGCGGTCGAAGGCCTGCAGGCCGATGCCCTGAACTCTGAGGCAGCCCGCTTGCTCGAGGCTGCCTGGGAAAGCCGCCTGCACGTCCAAGAGGACCGATCCATCTGCACCCGCCTGATCCAGTTGCTCTACAAGTGCGGCAAGCTGGATCAGTGCATCCAGGTCGGGCGCAGAATCTTGAATAATGGTGCAGCCGCTGACGATCTCGGCAACCACATCCTGACCCTTTCCGTCATGGGGCGCGCTCACCTGCTCAAAGGGGAGATCTCGCAGGCCGTCCAAAGGCTGGAGTCGGCCTTGCCGTCCTTGGCCAAGGTTCAGGCATTGGAATCCGATAATGAGCTTCGCAGCGAACTGTTGGGCTGCCTGGCTCTGCAGGGAGAGGTCCAAAGGGCCACCAAATTGGCTGAGCAGCTCAAGAGCGAGTTGCACCGCCGAAAAGATCCTTCCTTCGAAAAAGTCTGTCATGCCCTGTTCCTCTTTTTCGGCAACCTGCTCGACCGTCCCGAGGAGGCCGCCCATTGGGAAACACGGGCCATCGAACTGGCTTACCGGCGCGGACAGTCCCAGCGCAGCCTGGGGCGCCTGGTCAACCTGGCCATGCTTCAGGCTTGGCTGGGGTGGCTGCAAAGGTCTCAAAGCCTGATCCGCTTCGTCCGCCAAGACGCATCTTGCCGGCAAAATGTCGAGTTGAACGCCTTTTCCCGGCTGGCCCACTGCGTCGTTTTGGGTCGCCAAGGCCTTCACCGGCAGGCCGTCCGGCAGCTGCACAAGCTCTCTTCCTTCAATCGGCGATCCAACCGCAGCCGCAACATCGAGGCCGGGATTCACATCGAGCTGGCGGAGAACTTCAACCGCCTCTTGCGACCGGAGTCCGCCCTTCGCCAAGTCGAAGAGTGCCGACGATTGGTCAACGCCGAATACAAGCTGGATGACGCAGTCGATGCCGCCTTGGCAGAGGCGCAGAGCTGGATGCTGATGGGGCAATCGGACCGCGCCCGTCAAATCCTGGCCGGCTTGGACGATGATCAGTCACCCGTCCGGCTTGTACGTCGCCGTCTGCTGCTGACCCGCTTGCTGATGCTTCAGGAAAGCTACGACCAAGCCCACGAGCAAGCCGTCAAAACCGCGGGGATGCTGGGTGGCCAGCGCCAGCAGGAAGGAACCTCATGCCACCTCATATTGGCCGAGATCTTCCTGGGCAGCCGCCGCTGGCCCGATGCCCAGCAAGCCTTGACCTGCGCCTTTCAAATGACCCGATCCGGGCGATTGCCTGCATTGCAGGCCGAAGCCTACCGGCTGCAAGCCTGCCTGGAAATGGCGAGAAGGCGCCCTCAGCGCGCCAAGGCCTGTTGTCTGAGGGGCTTGCAGATCACTGCACGCCTGGAAGATCCCTTTCGATCGGCCCGCCTGCAGCAATGCTTGGGGCAAGCCTGGCTTTCGCTGAAAGAGAATCAGCGGGCCCTTGCTGAAATGACGCGGGCTCTGCAATTCTTCAAGCAGCGACTGTTTCATGTTCAGGCGCCCAACCGCCGTGCTTTTTCGAAACGCTGGATCGATCCGATCGAGCAGGACCGTGCCCGGGCCTTGCCCTTGGGAACGCCGGTCGTTCCCCGCTACCTGACCGAACTCCGTCAGTTCAACTCCATGCTGGCCACCCAACCCGATACCGCTCGATTGGGCGAAAGGCTGCTGGAAGCTGCCGGTGAGTGCATCTCCTCCAGCAGCAATGTCTTCCTTCGCTCGGGCGGCAGCGAATCATTTCAACTGGTCGCTTCAAGCGGACGCTGCCTGCGCTCGGGACGGCACCTGCTGGCCTGGAGCGAATCTCCGGATGCGCTGCTGGCTGGAAAAGTCTTCTCGCACGGAAACGGATCCTTCACCGAAATCGGCATCCGCTTGACTCAAGACGGACGCATGCATGGCCTGATCTACCTGGAACGCCCCGGCAGCGCCCCATCCGAGGAGGATCTCGACTTTCTGGCCTGCCTGGCCGCCTCGGTCGAGCTTTCGCTTGGGACGCAGGCCCGCCCGCCCGATCCCGCAAGGGCCATGGGCTCCCTGCATCCGTCAGGAGTTCCCCTTGTCGCTGAACACCCCACCATGACTCGGCTGCTGGAGGAGGCCTCCCGCATCGCCCCCACCACTGCCACTGTGCTCATCTCGGGCGAGAGCGGCACCGGCAAGGAACTGATTGCCCGAGCCATCCATGCCATGAGCACCCGTCGGCAAGGTCCCTTTGTACCCGTCAACTGCTCGGGCCTGACCGGCAGCCTGATCGAATCGGAGCTCTTCGGGCACTCGAAGGGGAGTTTCACCGGTGCGGGGCGGGACCGCCGAGGACTTTTTGAAGCGGCCCATCGGGGAACCCTTTTCCTGGATGAGGTCGCAACCATGCCGACCGAGGTGCAGCGCAGCTTGCTGCGGGCGTTGGAAAGCCGATCCGTCCGCCGTGTGGGGGAAACTCATGAACGCCAAATCGACCTGCGCATTCTCTCGGCCACCAATCAGCATTTGGCCCGCCTGGTCGAAGCGGGCGCCTTCCGGCGCGATCTCTACCACCGTCTGAGGGTCTGCGAATTGCACGTCCCTCCCCTGCGCCGCCGACGCTCCGACATCCCCCTTCTGTGCCGCCATTTTCTGGAAGGCCTGCAGCGGGATGGGGGACGGCGGGTACAGCTTTCCAAGGGCGCCCTGGCCCTGCTGCGGCGGATGGACTTCCCCGGCAATGTGCGGGAATTGCGCAACCTGCTTGAAAGCGCCTATTACCTGTGCTCGGGAAACCGAATCGGCATCAGCGACCTGTCGGCCCGCATCGATCCCTCGCAGGACGGCCGCGCCTCGTCCGGCCCGTGCCGGAAAATCGTGGAAGGGCTGATCCGGGGCCAATTCGGCTTTTGGGAAGATGTGCGCGACCCTTTCCTGAGCCGCGACCTATCCCGGCGCGATGTCCGGGAAATCATCTCGTTGGGGCTGTCCCGCTGCGAAGGCAATTACCGCCGCCTCATCGAACTCTTCCGCCTGCCCCGCGACGACTATAAGCGCCTGATGGGATTCCTGAGCCATCACGGCTGCAAAGTCGATTTCCGTAAGTTCCGGAACAGCTAGTCCGGGTAGTGTCCTTATTCCGAGGGGGAAAAATAGGACACCACCACTCTGACCTCAAAAGGTGCGGATCTTGATATCGCGGTACCAGACCTTGTCGCCGTGATCCTGCAGCACGATGTGGCCTTTCTTGTTGAGCCCATAGCCGGGCATGGATGCGAACTTGCTGTTGCGCACCAACTCCTTCCAGTGGGGGCCCCACAGCTTGTACTCCAGCAGCTTGACGCCGTTCATCCAGTGCTCCACATGGTCGCCACGGGCCACGATGCGGACGCTATTCCACTCGCCGACGGGCCGCGTGACATCCGAGGACGGGGCGTGCAGGGCGTAGTTGGCGCCGGCTGAGGTCTTGGGATCGGCGCCGTCGGCATGGGCGCTGTTGTCGAGAACCTGCATCTCGGCCCCCGTCTGGAAGGACCAATCGCGGTCTTCGCTGACCCTGAAGAAGATCCCGCTGTTGCCTCCTGCTGAGATCTTCCATTGCAGGGACACTTCGAAATCGGCGAACTCCGTCTCGGTCATCAGATCGCCGCCTTCGCCTTGGGCAGTGAAGGCCATCGCACCGTCTTGCACCTTCCAGGCAGCCGGGACATGGTCCTTGCCATAACCCCTCCACCCTTGGAAAGTGCGCCCGTCGAAAAGCAGCTTCCAGCCTTCCCGGCTCTCCTGTTGGTTCAGGCTGTTTGGCTGGGCGGAATCTTGGGCTGCAGGCGAGGCCAGCAGCAATGTTGCCATCATCCACAAGGGCATGGCCCTGTCAATGGAAACCATCGGCTCTTTCTCTCCTGTGAAGGCCCAGGCTACTCCCTGAGGCTGAATCCGCCTCCGGCAGCGCTTGCCTTGGCTGTTTTTTCCTTTTCCGGCTCGGGTGTGAAGTCCTCGCCGGGATTGATGAACAGGTTGGACTCCAATTGGTATTGCTTTTCGTAAAGCTCCCGGTAGCGGCCCTGCTTGGCCAGCAACTCGGGGTGAGTGCCGCGCTCCACGATCTGCCCTTCCTCCAGCACCAGGATCTGACCGGCGCTGCGGATGGTTGACAGGCGATGGGCGATGACGAAGGTGGTACGGCCTTCCCGCAAGGCTTTGAGGCCGTCCTGGATGCGGGCTTCGCTTTCGCTGTCCAGGTTGGAGGTGGCCTCGTCCAGGATGAGGATGCGCGGATTGGCCAGGATGGCACGGGCGATGGCCACCCGTTGCCTCTGGCCGCCCGAAAGCTTGACTCCGCGCTCTCCGATGACCGTGTCATAGCCCTTCTCGAAGCCCTGGGCAAACTCGTCGCAGTGGGCGATCCGGCCGGCTTGCAGCACTTCCTGGCGGCTGGAGGAGGGGCTGGCGTAGCCGATATTCTCGGCGATGGTTCCATCAAAGAGCACATTGTCCTGCAAGACAACTCCAAGCTGAGAGCGGAACTCCCGCAGCCGGACCAGGCTAAGATCCTGGTTGTCCACAAGCACCTTGCCCTGCTGGGGATGGTTGAAGGCCATGATGAGGCTGATCAGGGTGCTCTTGCCCGATCCGCTCGAACCCACCAGTGCCGTCGTGGTTCCCGGAGGTGCATGAAACGAGACCCCGCGCAGCACCGGGACTCCCGGCTCGTACTCGAAGTGGACCGACTCGAAGCGGACTTCTCCTTGCACCTCTCCGATGGGAACCCGCTCCTCATCGCTTTCCCATTCGCTCCTCTCCTGGTGAAGTTCCCGGATGCGGTCCAGTCCGGCAAAAGCCTCCGTGATCTGGGTTCCCACCGAGGCGATCTGAATGACCGGCGCAGCCACCATGCCGGCCAAGATCAGGTAGGCGACCAAGCCGCCCAACGTCATGGCGCCGGCCAGCACGGCATTGCCTCCCCACCAGATCAGGATGACACCGGCCAGGCCCACCACCAGAGTGCCCAACGCCAGAGTGCCCGAAAGGGCTGTAATGGTTCGGGCGATGAATCGGAAAAGGCTGTGGACCCCTTTGGCAAACACCCGATCCTCGTGCTTTTCCGATCGAAAGGCCTTGACCGTCCGGATTGCGCCCAATGCCTCGTTGAGCCGGCCCGTCACTTCGGCCTGAAGGCGGTACCTCTTGCGGAAGATGGGCCTCACCTTCTTGAAGATAAAGGCCATGAAGACCCCGTAGGAGGCCAGCAGCGCCAGCAGCATGATGGTCATGGCCCAATGCAGGTAAAAGAGGACGCACAAGGCCACCAAGGCCGTGAACAAGCCTCCCGCCAAGTTGACCAAGCCTGTCCCGACCAAGTTCCGGATCCCTTCGGCATCGTTGAGGATGCGGGAGATCAAGATGCCGCTCTTGGTGGAGTCGAAGTAGCTGACCGGCAGCCGTATGACGTGCTGCTCGATTCTCTTCCGAAACTCGGCGATGGTCTTCTGGGCGGCCACGCTGAGGATTTGAGAGAGGCTGAAAGTGGTGACTGCCTGAATCAGCGTGGCCGATATCACCGCACCTGCCAGCCAGGGCAGGACGTCGGCCCGTTGATTGACAAGAACGTCGTCGATCAAGAATTTGGAGGCTGCAGGCAGCACGAAGCTCAGGCTCCTGTCAATGAGCAGCAAAGCCAGTCCGATCGCGAGCCGCCGACGGTGGGTCCACACAATCAGGCGGGCTTCATTGAAGGCAGCGGAGTAGTTGGGGGGCTTCTTGTCGTCTTTCAATAGTTTTCCAGTCTACCTGGGACGTTGGGCTTTTCCTCGTTGCAGCAGTCGCCGCTTGCCGAACGATGATGCCACATTTTTCCAGAGGTTGTCAGTTGTCAGTTGTCGGTTGGAGAGTCTGGCGAGGCAGAGTCTCAGACCAGAATTCGGGTTCCAGGTTCCAGGTTCCGGGTTCCGGCGGGATCTGAAACCTGGGACCTGGAACCTGGATCCCCTAGACTTTTGGACCGCCGCAGGACTCCTCGCAGCCAAATTTGACTCAAATGTGAAGAAAACGCCCAGGATCGCCTGCATTCCTTAAAAACCAATATAATCTTGCTTGAAGCCCTGTGGGCTCAGCAAAGCCCTTGAGACCGTTGCCCCTGCGATGCCTTTGATGCGGAGCCAATGCTGCCCAGGTTCACTGGATGGGACGCAATAGATAATCAGCAAGAAAGCGAGGATCTTAAATGCCTGAAATCAATTTGACTGACGGATCGGGTTTTGACGTCGAGATTCATCCCGAAACCCAGCAGGAACTGCTGGGCCTGTTGCGAAAGCCGGCCCGAATCCGCATGCTGGGTCAAACCCTGGAAGAACTGTGGAACAAGCCTCTGAGCGAGAGCCCATTGCAGGAACTCGATTTCGGGCTGGAATTCGAGAGCCCTGTCCCCATGGCGTTCGGGGGCGCTTCGCTGATGATCAAAGCTGGCATTCAGGGGCATTTCTCCGTGCTGACCAGGGCAGGCAAGGCTCTTTTCGCCGAGGACCGTTTTCTTGAGGACCGGCAAGTGGTTGCAGGCCCGGACAACCAGATTCGAATCCCGGAGGGCCAAGCCTGCCTGGTCCTGGGTTGGGGCGGCACAATAGGTGCCGGTATAGAGCAGGGTGAGCTGGAATTCGGCTTTTCGGCGGACAAGAGCGTCGAGGTCACCAATTATCTGTTTTTCCCCCTGGACACTTCCTTTGGGACGGCAGTCGAAGCGGCCTTCCGGCGTTTTTCGGTTCCCCAATCATTCTCCGACCTGGAGAAGCTTCAAGAAGGGACCGTGATTTCGGTACAGGGGGAAGGTGGCCTGACGTTCTCCTTTTCGCCGCAAGTTACCGCTGCAGGCGTGCCCTTTGCCACATCCGCCATCGCCGACTCCGCTGGTGCCCTCGGCGATCTGGCGACTGTCGAAGTCGTGGCTGGCGGCTCGGTCGGCGTCTCTTTCGCAGTGCGCCATTTCAGCAGCCACGAGTACCGCTTCTTCAAGCACTCCAACCAGCAGCTGCGGTTCGGGGTTTACAGTCAGAAGGGGACCAAGTCCAGCTTCGAGCTGTCGGCTGCCGCCGGCGCAGGGCTCGAGGTGGGCGGTTTCGATGTGGCCGGTCGAATCCTGGGCATTTTTACGGGCAGCAGCATCGACACCGATCAGCTCAAGCAGGCCGGGCTGACAGACGACCAGATTGAAAACATCGAAGAAGTGGTGGAAAAAGCCGTCAACGCCAAGCTGGAATTGGGGCTGGATCTGGGACTTGAGGGGATGCGTTCGGAAGGGCCCGCCTTCCTCTATCAAATCGACCTCGCTCAGGCCCGTGGCCAATCGGAGGCAGTCGCTTCGGTCGACAAAGCCCTCAAAGGGGATCTCACCGACTGGACTCGGCACGGCACTCAGATGCCTGCCGGCATCGAACGCATTCGCAGCCTGCACAGCACCGCACGTTCCAAGGTGCGCTCTCTGCGATTCAACCTTTTCGGGCTCTTTAATCACCTGTCGCTGGAAAAGCTGCTCAGCCAAAGCGTCATCGAATACGATGCCCAAGGCGATGCCGTGCTGGTGCTGGACCGGGCTACGGCCAAACGCTACAAGATCGACGTGAACAGATTGGCCGATCAGGAAAAGCGATTGAGCCGGCTGGTGCTGGACAGCGTCATGATCACGGCCGCCTATTGCTCGGCCGGACTGGCGCCTCATGGGCTGCGGGTCAACTACCGGCACTTCAAACTGCGTCAAAAGACCTCACGGCCCCAGCTGAAGGACTTGCTCGATGTAGCCCAGGCCCTGGAGTTGCTCACCGTCCAAGCAAAGCACCAGACCCTTGCCCAGGCCGACGATTTCGGGCGTACCAGTTTGCTTGCCGAAACCGGTTATCGGAAGAACGGTGTGCTGGAAATGTTTGTCAAGCAAGTAGCCGGCGGTCGGTTTGAGCCTCGCGACCGAGGGCACTTCGATGGGCTGGGCAGAGAGGCATTCAGGCTTCTGCTCGAAGGTGATCAGGCCGCAGGTGCCCGTGATCGGGGCGATTTGCTGGCAGATGGAGATCTCTGGCTTCGACTGAAGGCTCAGGGCAATCCGGAAGCGATCATCCGTTTGCCCGAGGTTGCCCGCACCGGTCCGGTGACGCCCCATGTCTTCGCGGGCGACTACCTTTCCATCCGCTGGTGGTCCAAGTCCATGCGGCAACTCAGTGAAGCCTTGGCCGAGCTGCTCAACTTCCTCAGCGATCGTCCGGGAATCGGGCTCACCGATCCTGATTACGCCGACAAGCGCAAGAAACTGGCCAAAGCCGCCTCAAAGGTGGCCGACGACACGGAGAGCCGCTTTGACGACCCCTGGGGGATGATTGCCATGGACTTGGCGGCAAAGAGGCAAGGGACAGCACGCGTGCGCATCACCATCCCGAACTTGAGCTTCGAATATGAGAAGGAGAGGGGATAACCGCAGAGAACGCAGAGAGAAGACGCAGAGAGCGCTGAGAAGATCTTCTCTCTGACCTCTGCGTCCGCCCTCCGCGCCCTCTGCGGTTCAGTCCCCTTACTCGCTGCCTCGCTCATAGGGAATGATGTTTTCCCACTCCGATGCATCCGAACGCGCCACCACACCATCACAGGCTCGCTGTCGGACCTAGTCGGACATGTTGAAGGCTTGGCGAGGGGTGAAATCAGGCTGTTCCTTTTTCACACAATTCTGAAGAAAAGTTGTCCATATTTGGGAAAGAGAGGGACCGCATTCGACAGGTCAAGGCAGTCCATGCTCAAGGAGGTATGATGAACCATTTCTTCTTTAATGGAGTCGATGCTGCAACCGGCCGGTATTCTCACTCGCCATTGGAAGCTGCTCTGGTGGCCAAGTTGGCTCGTAGTGAGCGGATCTCGCCCGCAGAGGCCAAGGAATTGTCCTGGTGGTACGAAAACATTGTTGTCACCAACCACTTTGGACCAATGGATGGCGTTGATCCAGAGGATCTTGGGCAGGCTGGTTGGGGAGTAGTATTCGCTCACGATTGCGATCCAGCGATCCGCGAGGCTCTTGCCGAACTGATCGAATGGCGTCGACAACAAGCTTCTACGGTCGACGAACGATTCTTCCGAATTTCTTCCGGAAAGGACGGTCACAGGCCTGGGGAGTCAAAGCTGGAGTTCCTCAAACGGCATAATGTTGGCCCAGGGCCTGCCGACCCTCACAGGATGCCCTACTACCTCTTGGTCGTAGGAGAGCCGGAACGCATCCCGTTTCGCTTTCAATACCAATTGGACGTGCAGTATGCGGTTGGGCGACTCGATTTTGATACTCCTGACGAATATGCCCGCTATGCTCGGGCAGTTGTCCAGCGGGAACGGGCCGCAGCCGACTGCCCCGGAGGAGTCCGGAGAGCCGTGTTCTTCGGCCCATGTAACAAAGACGATCCGGCGACCCAGTCTAGCGTCTCGGAAATGCTCCAGCCTTTGTCCGAATCATTTTCGGAAACCCGCAACGATTTGGAGGTCGAAGAAGTGACAGGCGATGCAGCCACCAAGTCTCGATTAAGCCATTTGTTTAATGGGGAAGTCCCCTCGCTACTGTTTACGGCCTCTCACGGATTGGTGTTATCGGGCTCTGATTCGCGCCAGCGCGACTTCCAGGGTGCTGTGGTTTGCCAGGAATGGGAGGGCCCCAATTCGGGTTCCCTTACTCCGGAGATGGTGTTCGCCGCCGATGACGTCGCCTTAGCTGGCCGACTAAATGGGCTGATTCTTTTTTGCTTCAATTGCTTCGGTGGGGGAACCCCCCGCTATGATGATTTTGCCCTTCGAGATTCCGCAACACGATCTCAGATCGCGCCCCATTCCTTCGTGGCACGCCTCCCTCAACGCCTGTTGGGGCACTCCGAGAACGGTGCTGCAGCCGTGATCGCCCATGTCGACCGGGCTTGGGCCAACTCCTTCATTTGGGGGAAGGCCGGTCGTCAACTTCAAACTCTGGAGAGTGTTCTGCGTCGACTGTTGAATGGATGCCGCATCGGCTGGGCGATGGAGTTTCTCAACCAGCGCTACGCCGAATTGGCGACTGATCTAAACGGAGTTCTCGAAGATGTTAAGTATGGCGGCGATCCCGACGAGATGATGTTGTCAACCCTTTGGACTTCCCATCAGGATGCCAAAAACTACGCAGTTTTTGGAGATCCGGCCGTCCGCGTGCCGATGTTGGCGCCAGTTGAACGTGCCAGTCGGACGGCAGGATCGCCAAGGAGGACGTAGTTGCGGGCATCGTTCGCTGCTGTCCACAAATATGCAAGCCGGTGATCGGCCTCATTTCTCTCCAGCAAGGTCGCCAGGCTGGCCCAGATCTCCCCGTATTTGAGGCTGAATGCTTCCATTGCATGACCTACTGGCTCACCGCGCAAAAGAGCCTTGAATGCCTCGTCAAAGGCATGGATTTGAGACTCGTTTTTGACCCAGCTATAGGAGGACGTCCAGGCCAGATCCACATGGCCGACAACCGCCCGGGCTCTTCCGCCTGCCAGAAGGCGCTGCGCCAGGCGGGATACGAATGGAAAGGGTGCGGTCTTCTGTGCTTGACGATTCTCTCGGCGGGCAAAACTTTCCCATTGAGGAGTTCCCGCGGTGAAGCAGCCGAAGAAGAAGCAGATCGTGCCGTTGAGTCGAAGCTTGTCCGCCCCATCGTCTCCTGAGAAATAAAGCTCGCGTGGAATTGGACACGAAAGGGGCCAGAGTTGGGGGCCAGGCCATTCCTGGCAGAGCAAGGCACCTTGATCAAGTTTTTGACGTCGGTGCCCCCTCGGGAATCCCATGCCGTGAGTCGTCGTGAAGAGCAAGGTTCCGGGGTCACCGCGGCCGAGTATGCGCTGGAGATTGGCTTTGCTTGCCTGCCGGGCAAAGACTCGTTCTACCTCTACGCCGCTTTCTTCCAGGCATGCTGCCAGTGGAGCTGCTAGCTGCCGTAGAGCTTGTCTACTTGCCGGGTCATCAGGGTGTTCGGTACAGAAAAAGACTGCTGAGTTTGAGGTGCAGGCCTCCCGTCGCTCGGTCTCCACAACAGCTTGAGCATATCGAGCGTAATCCTCCAAGCAATCGAAGGCGACACGCCCTACAGAATACTGAAAGTCGAGCTGATACTGAAAGGAGAAGGGAATTTCATCGGGATGCCCGACCAGCAGCAGGTGGTACGGCACCCTTTTTGGATCGGCGCGTCCCGGCCCGGTGCCGTGTCGGGAGAGAAAATCCAATCCAGTCTCACCCAGACGGTATCCCGATGGCCCATGGAACTCTCGATAGAATCGTTCCTGCACGACTGAGGCCTGCTCGCGGCGGTGTCGGCGCAGCGGGGCCAGCGCCTCCAGCAGTCCCCTTGGGGCGCCTGCGGCCAGCACCAAGCCCCATCCTGTCTGGTAGAGGCAAGCCGGGTCGATGCCCGCGATGTGTCCTCGAAGCGGTCTGGACTGGCTGTTTGCGACCGGATTGATGCGTTTTCCGATGCGGCGATTTCTTTTCAGACTTGTCAGATTGAGG
>JANQFM010000391.1 GCA_028277865.1 Acidobacteriota bacterium | reverse complement strand
AGGTTGGCCCACGGTCCCCAGTTGATGCTCTGAGCGGGCAGTCCCTGACGGGCGCGCAGCGCCGCCAGGCTGTCGTGGAATTGATTGGCTGCCGCGTAGTTGGCCATGCCCGTACCGCCCAACAGCGCGGCAGCCGACGAGAACAGGACGAACAAGTCCAGGTCAAGGTCTCGCGTCAACCGGTGAAGATTCCAGGCGCCGTATACTTTGGGCGCGAACACCTCCTGAAACAGGTCCCAGGAGTGATTGAGGATGAGTCGGTCCGAAGCCAGGCCCGCCAAGTGGAATACACCTGCCACAGGCGGCATTTGCCCTCCGGCATCTTCGATCAGTTGGGCCAGCTGTTCAAATCGGGAGACGTCGGCTTGACGGAAGCGGAGGTCGATTCCGGCTCGCTGAAGCCGTTCGAGGTCGGCTGCCGCCTCTCCGCTTGGCGAGCTTCGGCCGAGCAGCAGGAGATGCCGTGCACCGCGGTCGATCAGCCAGTCGGCAAGCAGCCGTCCGATTGCTCCCGAGCCGCCGCTGACAAGGTAGGTGCGATCGGAACGGATCACCGCCCGCGAGGCCTTGAGCGGAGATCGGCTCCGGACGAGACGGGCCACGAATCGAGCGCCCCGGCGAAAGGCGACCTGCCGCTCCATTTCGCCATCGATCGCACTCAGCTCTTCCTGTAGCTCATTGCAGAAGTTGCCGGCTTCTTCCTCAGGATCGATATCGACGAGGAGGCACTCGATTTCCGAATGCTCTCGGGCAACCGCCTTGCCGAATCCCCACAAGGTCGACTGGGCTATGGCCAGCGCAGGAGACTCTTTGCAGGGTCCGCCCTGCAGGCCCGGACCGTCCACCGCCCCGCGTGTGATGAGCACAAGCCGCGGACGGTGAGGCAGTTCGGCGCGCAGCAACGCCTGCACGAGCAGCAGCGCCGGACGGCAACTCGCTTCACAGGCCTGCTCGATGCCTGTGCCGTCAGCGCTCCCGCCCCCGTCAAGATCGCCGAAGCAGACCACACCTCTCAGCCGCAGGCGGCCTGCGGCAAAGGGCTCCAACAGCTGGTCGAACTCGACCGGCGAGGAGCCGTTGGCCAACCTGCAGCACTGCCCGCCTGCCTTCATCACGCTGGCCAACCGCCGCCCGTTTTCGCCGACCTGATCGACGATCAACCAGTGGAGATCCGAGTTCGCCTGTGCTGCGGAGGGGGAAGGCGCAAGACAATCGCGGCCTTGGGGAACCCACTCGGTTTCGTACAGGTCATCCCCCGACCGAGGCGCATCGAGCAGGGATTGGGGATCGCCCCCCTCCATCTTCCGGCCTTTGTTGCCGGACCCGTTCGTTGCGTCGTCCGCCGCAATGCCTCTTTCACGGCCCAGCCGCCGCAGCCCGGCAACAGGCCTCGAGGTCCAATATCGCTTTCGCGTAAACGGATAGGTCGGCAATCCCAGGCGGCGGCGCTCGAACGGCCGGTCGAAGCCGGACCAATCCACCGAAGCACCGCTGACATACAGCCTCGACAGGCTTTGCAGCATTTGCTGCCAGTCGCCGCTCCCCCGTCTGAGGCTGGGCAGCCACAGCGTCCGCTCTTCGGGCAGGCATGCCCGGCCCATCCCCAGCAGGACCGGAGAGGGACCGATTTCGATAAAGGTGCGGCATCCCAGCCGACGCAAGGCCTTCATCCCCTTGGCAAACTGGACCGGCCTTCGCGCGTGCCTCCGCCAGTATTGCGGCGAGGCGAACGACTCGTCGACCGGTTCGCCCGTCAGGTTCGAAAGCAGAGGGATTTCAGGCCGTCGGCAGCGCAGATCCGCTGCTGCCGCCGCCAGCCCATCGAGAGCAGGTTCGATCAAAGGCGAATGGAATGCATGCGCGGTGTTCAAACAGGTGGTGCGGACGCCCTGTCGGCCGAGTTGCCTCAGCAGCCGCTCCATGGCGCCTCGATCGCCGGAAAGCACGGTGCTGGACGGCCCGTTGACTGCGGCGATGGATACCTTGTCCCGCAGCTCCTTCAAAAACGGCTGGACCCGCTCAACACCAGCCTCTACGGCCGCCATCAAGCCCTCGTGAGCCACTCGCTGCATCAGTGCGCCGCGCTCTGCCACCAGTTTCAGCGCCTGGGGCAACTCCAATGCGCCCGCCACGCAAGCCGCCACGTACTCCCCCAGGCTGTGTCCCAGCAGTGCGGAGGGAATGATCCCCCACGACTTCCACAACTCGGCCAGCGCATACTCCAGGGCAAACAATGCCGGCTGGCTCCATCGAGTTTCGTCCAATGCCGACACACGGTGTGTGCCCGCCCTGACAGCCTCCGGCCGAGGAAAGAGAATCGAAAGCAGCGACCCCCGCCGCTCAGATCGCCAGATCTCGTCACATCTTTGCAGGGCTTCACGAAAGACGGTTGGGAGGGCGAACAGCTCCTTGCCCATGCCCGCGTACTGGCTCCCTTGACCGGTGAACAGGAAGGCCACCCCGGAAAGCCCGTCGTCGATTTGCCCGCAGAAAGCACCAAGACCCTCGGGCTTCTCGTCCAACCCCGCCGGTTGATCTGCAAAAACGCCCAGGCTCCGAACCAGTTCCTGCCGCGAGCCGGCCACGACGGAAAGTCGATGCTGAAAATGCAGGCGGCCCGTGTTGGCCGTAAAGCAAACGTCGGGCAAGCGGTCTTGTTTCACCTCAAGATGCTCGCGCCAGGCCGCGGCCGATCGGTGCAGGGCCTCTTCAGTCTTGGCCGAGAGAGCCAGCAAGTGGCAGGGACGGTCGGGCTGTCCGTCCGGCGCTTCCTGCGGCGGCGCTTGTTCGACGATCACGTGTGCGTTGGTGCCGCCAAAGCCGAAGGAACTGACCCCGGCGATGCGGGTATCTCCCTGCTCCGGCCATTCGATCAACTCGGTGGGGATGGAAAAGGGTGTGTCGTCCAAAGCGATGTGCGGATTCAACGACTGCAGGTTCAGGTGCGGGGGCAGCTGACGATTGCGCAAGGAGAGGACGACCTTGATCAGCCCCGCGATTCCCGCCGCCGCCTCGAGATGCCCGATGTTCGTCTTCACCGATCCAACCCAGCACGGACAGTCGCTTGAGCGGCCCTGACTCAGAGCGCCGACGAGCGAATTCAGCTCGATCGGATCGCCCAGCGACGTACCCGTGCCGTGGGCTTCGACGTAGCTGATGCGCGCCGCCGCCAGGCCTGCACGGGCCATCGCCTGACGCACGACCGCCTGCTGGGCCGGGCCATTGGGCGCCGTCAGGCCATTGCTTCTGCCATCCTGGTTGACGGCCGAACCGCGAATGACTGCCAGGATGCGATCATTGCTCCGACGGGCATCGGCGAGTCGCTTCAAAACGACCATGCCGCATCCTTCGCCGCGTACGTAGCCATTTGCGCCAGCGTCGAAAGTCTTGCACTTTCCGGCAGGAGAGAGCATGTGCGCTTGCGAGAAGGTGATGGTCAGATCCGGTGAGAGCATCAGGTTCACGCCGCCGGCGAGAGCCATCTCGCATTCTCCTTGGCGCAAACTCTGGCAGGCCTGGTGAAGAGCCACCAGCGATGAGGAACAGGCCGTGTCGATTGCCAGGCTGGGACCGCGCAGGTCCAAGCAGTAGGAGAGCCTGTTGGCGGCGATGCTCAAGGCATTGCCGGTGCCTGCGTGGGCACTCGTGGCAGCCGGATGATCGAAGTTGAGGCGCCAGTAGTCGAAGCTGCTGATTCCGACGAAAACTCCCGTGGGTGTGCCCGCGGTACGGACAATGCCGGCGTCTTCAAGAGCTTCCCAAGCGACCTCCAGCAATAATCGCTGCTGGGGATCCATCGTCTCGGCTTCACCCCGGGAGATGGCGAAGAAATCGGCGTCGAACTGATCGACGTTGGCCAGGAACCCGCCCGAGCGCGTGATCGCCTTCCCCGGCGTGCCGGGGGTGGGATCGTAGAACTCTTCGATGTCCCAGCGCGATGGGGGCACCTGCGAAACAGCATCGCGGCCCTTCTTCAACAGTTCCCAAAACATCTGCGGGCTGTTGGCCCCGGGAAACCGGCATCCCATGCCGACGATGGCGATCGGCTCGCTCGGGCCGGGCGGCGCAGCAACCTTCTCCGCGGCCGGCGCCGGTTCGCGCTGCATCAGGTGCGACGCCAGCAATCGAACCGTCGGGAAGTCGTAAAGCAGAGTGGGCGGCAGGCGACGGCCGAACCTGGAAGACAGTTCGGCGGATATCCTCACCGCAGTGACGGAATCGATCCCGTAGCGGGCAAAGGGAGCGTCGACATCGATTCGAGAGGGCCGATCCTTGAGCCAGGGCGCCAGCATGGCCAGCAGCGATGGCTGGCTGACCTGAGACGATGCAGTTTCGGCCGGAGGGCGCGTTGAAGCGATGCGATGGGCCGCAGCCGGGTCGGTTTCCGGTTCACGCCACTGCCAGACCGCATTCAGGCTTTGGTTGAGAAAACCGGCCCGGCAGGCGCTGCGTTGGATCTTGCCGCTGGATGTCTTCGGTATGCTGGAGGCTTGAAGAAGAGCGATCGCATGGACCTGCAGGTCGTTCGACTCGGCCACGGCTTGTCGAATGGCGGCTCCGATCGACTCCATGCCCTGATCGCTCCGAACCGCGTGACGCCGGACTTCCTGCGCGACAATCAACTTTTCCTCACCGTCGACCTGGACCGAAAAGGCCGCCCCGCAGCCCGCCCGCAGTGACTCGTGACTCTGCTCGACGGTCAACTCGATATCCTGGGGGTAGTAATTGAGGCCGCGGATGATGATGAGGTCCTTGAGCCGTCCGGTGATGAAGAGTTGGCCGTCCCTCAGATAGCCCAGATCGCCTGTTCGCAGGAAGGGGCCCTCGCCGCTGCCGGCGATGTGGCACTGAAAGGTTTCGCGCGTGCTTTCCGGCCGCTTCCAATACCCTGCTGCGACAGAGGGCCCCGAGTACCAGACCTCGCCGATCTCATTGGCGGCGCACAGTTTCTTGCTGTCGGGGTCTACGATCCGGATGCCCGCTCCGATCTCGCCGTATCCGCAGCCGACGATTTCGACGCTGTCCTGTTCCTGGGCAGAGACCCGGACGACACGGTTGTTGCCCAGATCGAGGGAGGCGAGGCGATCACTGCAAGGGAGTTCGTCCGGTCGAGCGGCCGCAACCTTGACAGTGGCTTCGGCCAGGCCGTAGCCGGGGCACAACGCCTTGGGGTCAAAGCCGCAGGGTGCGAAGTAGTCGCTGAACCGCCTCAGCGTTTCCGCCCGGACCGGCTCGGCGCCGTTGAGAGCCGAGCGCCAGCAGCTCAGGTCGAGTTGGTCCCGTTCCTCCCGGCTGACCTTGGACAGGCACAGCTCATAAGCGAAGTTGGGTGCCGCGCTGTGGGTGCCCCGATAGTCCGAGATGGCTCGAAGCCACCTGTAGGGCGTGTAAATGAATTCAACCGGCGACATCATGTAGCAGGGGAAGCCCATGTAGATCGGCTGGAGGACTCCGTCAAGGAGGCCCATGTCGTGAAAGGTCGGCAACCAGGTGACCACGACTCCGGTTTTGCCGTGTTTCCAGCCCAGGGCCAGATCCCTTGAGGTATGGAGCAGATTGGAGTGGGTCACCATGACGCCTTTGGGCCGGCCTGTCGACCCGGATGTGTACTGCAGCAGCGCCAGGCTGTCTCCGCTGACCGAAGGAGGCCTCCAACACGAGTCGAGGTGGTCGGGGATCTGGTCGGTGGCGACCCGACTCAGCTCTGCCAGCAACATCCGGCCTTCATCGCTCCTCTCATTCCTCATCAGCAAGGCCGCACTGCTCAGGACGGCCTTTGGCGAGGCGTCGGACACGACAGCCCTCAACCGGTCGAGGTTTCGATTGGCCCGCGGAGGATAGGCCGGCACCGCCGTCACTCCGGCGTAGAGGCAACCGAAGAAAGCGCTGACGAACTGCAGGCCCGGAGGGTAGAGCATCAAGGCGCGCTCCCCCTTCAGCCCAAGATCCTGCAGCGCAGCGCCGATCGCCCTTGCTCTGCGGTCGAGTTCACCAAAAGAAAGGCTGTCCCCTTCAAACTCACCGCGGCGAAGATAAACGAAGGACGTTTTTCCCTGGAGTTCCTTGGCGCGTGATCGCAGCAGATCGATCAACGTTGCACTGGAAGGCGGTTCTTTCAAATGAGAAATGCTTCGCAGGCCCATCTTGCTGCAAATACTCCTTGAGGCAACCGGTTGACGGTCGAAGCCATTCGAAAGCCATCGGAAGCGGGGCAGTTGGTCGTCATTGAAGGGGCATCCATTTTTCGCACCTGGCCCTTTGACCTGCTCTGCAGACATGTGAAATCCAGGAGCCGTGAGGATCGGTCTTGGCCGGCCCCTCCTACAGGCTGGAGGGCGCCGACAAAAAAGCCTTGCCGATGATCTGCAAGCCGGCTTGTGCCGAAGAGCTGGGCCTTGGCGCCCAGGAATGAAGGCTTCAGACTGGGCTGGAGGCTGGAGGCAAGCTTCCGAATCCGGGTTAAGGATTCTGAGCCTCAAGCCTCCAGCCTCCGGACTTCCCCCGGTCTGTGGCATCGCTCCGCAAGGCCGCTGGGAAACCCCCTCTTCGATTTTGAGTCAGTTTCGGACTGGGCGCTTCGAGGCGAGCCGCTTGTCGCTATTCATTGGGGCGATTTGGCGCCTTGAGAGCCTCCCCCGCCTTCCCTCGCCCTTTCCCTGGCCTGCTGCTGTTGCTTCTGCCTTGCCTTGCCCGGTCCGGGCTCAGCCCAGTCTTCATCCTCCAGAACCTGCTTCAGGCGTGCTGTGATCGCCCCCAGCACGCTGGCGCGGCCCCCTTCGAAGTCCGGGTGCAGTTTCTCGCTCTCGCGCATGGCCGTCAGCAACCTGGGATCCGAGATGTTCGCGATCGCATCCCGGACTTGACTCACTTTCATATCGTGGGTCGAATAAGCTACTTGCGGTGCATCGGCTGGAAGGTCGAACTCGACTCTCCCTTTTTCGAACTGCTCCTGAAAAGCCTCTTTGACGCTCTCGGGGTCAAAATCCAGAAAGGTTCCCCCGGATTCGAAGTGCTGGACGAAGACCTTCCCCACGGCGTAGGTGGTGGCGGCGGCAATGGCGGGCAGGGAGACGAGCCCGGCCAGGGGCCCCACCAGCGGAATGGCCTTCAAAAGGCTGCCCACCCCTCCGAAGGCAAGCCGGGCGGGAGCATAACCGCCGATCAGGGAGGCCACGAGCCGCCGTATCAGCTGGCGTTTCGGCTTCGGCACCCCGTAGTGGTCCGCCAGCTTCTTGAGCATGAGAAACTGCATTGACCCGACACCCAAAATGTCAAAAAACGGCACGGGGATGATGCCCACGGCCAAGGACAAGAGGCTGTATCGGCGTACGGTTTGCCTTGCCTCAGCGAGGCGTCTATCGGTCTGGTGAAGCTTTAGGGGTAGTGCAGCGCTTGCCATCATGGTCTCCTTCCAGCGATCCGGGGATCACTTGTTCGGCTTGCATTTCGAATTCCGCCCCTCCTGGCGCCAAGCCCGGAACCGGGCGCACCAGAAAAAGCTGTCGAAAAAGGTTCAAGAGTCGAAGGGTCGTCAAGTCCAATAGCCTAAAGAAGCTCTTAAAAATATTTGTTTGCTACTAAGGCGACTCTCTGAGAGTTCTCTTCACTTTTCGATAATTGCATTTCCCTTTTTTAAAACACCTCCAAAAGCCAAGAACTCCTATTCCCAGCAACAGACGAAGTATGCAGGAAGGCTCTCTTGGGTTGCTCGGCGTTTGGAGGCTATGATTAGGCGGATTTCCTCAAAATCGGCGAATTATTCTTCTGACTTCGTAGATGCCCATCCACTTCAGCAAGTCGGAGTAGTGGTCGTCGATGCGCCGCACCAAGGTGTCGCGGAGGTCTTCCTTGTTCATGCTCCTTTCCAGGCCCATGCGGGGATCGAAGAGGTCGATCACGCCGTCCGTCTGCCGGAATCCCATTGCATGCCCGCCCTCCGGTCCCTCCAGTCCCCAGACGCAGGTCCCTTCCAGTTGGAGCAGATGCTCGGCCACTTGGGAGCTCTGATTGACCTGGCGCCGCACCCCTGTTCCGTTGATCACTTCCATTCCGAAGGCCTCGATGATCTTGACGTCGTCCTGGGATGTTCCGAATCGATAAGGCGATGGGCCGATATCCCACTTGTCGGGCGTCAAGGCATCCTTGTAGACGTTTCTGAAGGTCAATGACGTTTTGGCCCAATCGCAGGACATGCCCATGCATTGCCCTGCCGCCAGAGCCTTTGAGAAAAGCAGGCCATTGTCGATCGCGAAGATCAGCTGCATCGGATCATCCCTTCATTGGAAAAGGCCTGCCTGCGGCTGTGGCGTTCTTCAGGTTTGAGTCTGGTGCTGCCACCGAGGCACAGAGTGCACTGAGAAG
The DNA here is from genome assembly GCA_028277865.1 of Acidobacteriota bacterium. Taxonomy (GTDB): domain Bacteria; phylum Acidobacteriota; class UBA6911; order RPQK01; family DATIPO01; genus JANQFM01. The sequence continues at coordinate 1,529 of JANQFM010000391.1, read as the reverse complement.
AATCTTAAAAGAACCAGAGAGGCTGGAGGCTGTAGGCCGGAAGCAGGCTCCAGAGCCCGGATTCCCGATTCTGAACCTAGCAGCCTACAGCCTACAGCCTCCCGCTCTGAGGCTCCGCCTCGTCGGGCATCAGCGCCCGGCTTCGGCAGGGAAGCCGGGCGCCCGTCAGGGCCGCTGCGCTGCTAAAGGCAGAATTTACCTCTTCGGCTCAAGCGCAACGGCAACCCGGAGAGAATCTGTGGTTAGACAGACATCGCCAGGGCAGCCCTCTCCGGGCAACTTGCAGGACGGCTCAGAAGAGAGTGGTTCTTAGAAAAAATGCCTCTCGAATCAGATCCGTCCATCCACCGGGTCGAATGCCCCAACAGCGCCGGCTTGGCCAAGACTGCTCCAGCCGCGCTTGATCGGGGGTGAAGCGAAAATCCTCAAAATTACCAGCCCCCACAGCCTTCCGGACTCCCGGCATGCGCAAGGCGATGCCGTCGGACTCGTCGAGCTGCGATTCAGAGGTTGGGGAGTATCTGCGCTTCAAGTTCATTCGACTCTCGACATCCAGTGAGTGTGACTTCAATCCCACAAGACGCGACAAGCTTAGACTCTTGCTGTCCTCACGTCTCGGCGTTTGGTGATCGTGTCTAAGTTAAATCTCTTTAAGATTCGGCACTCCTTTCCAGTTCAGCTTTCGCTATCCAAGTTGAGGGGATCAGCCCAGCGGCAAGAACAGAAACAAATTGTGGACGGGCGATGTCGGCAGGAAGCCGAGCCCGAGTCGCCCTGCTGGACAAAGGGCCGAATACGCCCGCGCGGGCCTCGGTCGCGGCGCCTTGCCTGCTCGGCGCAGGCGGCACTCGCTGCGGCAACCCGTGAGGAAGCCGAAGCGCCGCAAGCATCGGCGGAGAAAACCGATGGATTTGAATAGACATAAGACGAATACCAGTCACTCGCTGCTTAGATTTAGTTCTAGATGCAATTATATAATCAAAGATAATTCACAATGAAATAATACAATTTTGTTTATAATAAATACAAATTTTTGATTGGTTATCCAATTTGGAGAAGACAATGAAACTGTCCAAGGTCAATGGAGTCAACGAGCCTTCCTTTGAATACTATCGGCGCTTGCGCAGAGTCCGGGAATTTGTCGAGCAAAGCTATACGGAACCTATTTCGCTGGGAATCGCCGCCCAGGTGGCGGGGATGGAAAAAAAGGCTTTTTCACGCTTTTTCAGGGAAAAGGCAGGCATCCCTTTCAGCCAATGGCTGAGCAGGATCCGTGTCGAGGAGGCAAAGAAGCTTCTTCAAACCAAGAATTACTCCGTCACCGAGGTGGCCTTCGCAGTGGGCTACCAGGACTTGACCACTTTCGAGCGCGCCTTCAAGCGGCTGACCCGAATCACTCCCCGAGATTTCAAGCGGTCGGTACGGCCGGCCTAGTGGGGTGTCTCAGAAGTTCGTTATCACAGTCGGCGAGCCATAATTGTCGCTGGCAAGGCGCGCCGACGCAGTAATATCGGGAATCTTTCGAGGAG